>JAFZZD010000381.1 GCA_017615955.1 Victivallales bacterium | reverse complement strand
GGGCGCTTGCCTGGGGTTACGCATAGTTGCGCCCTCCGGGCGTACATTACCTACCCATACGGGGAACATAGCTTTAAGGAATTAATTTTGTGGTAACAAAAACTAAAAACTTTGCGCCTCTGCGCCTCTGCGTTAAAGACTTTGCGCCTTTGCGTCTCTGCGTTAAAAAAACTTTTTGAAGTTAACGAAAATGAATAAAGACCGCTACATTGATTTGATGGAAAAGGTGCTATCCGCCTATACCAATGAACACATTGACCGATACTACAATGACGTCAAAAGCGGCGGGTTGAAGGAGCATGGCTTTCCACGCCTGACGGCGGACATCGGCATTCTGATTGCGCATGGCAAGCGTACAGACCTGAAAGAGCGTCTGCAAAGGATGATGGACCTCTGCTGCGATGAGATGCCAAGCCATAAAAAGTGCGCCAACGACTTCAGCGTCAAGGAGATCATCTTCTCACTCATGGAACTGGAGAAGCACAAGACTTTCCCGCAGGCAAAGATTGACGCGTGGAAGGAAAAGCTCAAAGCAATCAAGGTGGAGAAATGCTATGATGTCTATGCCGAGAAGGAGGACAGCAAAGTGTTCAACTGGGCGGCCTTCACCATGCTCAGCGAATGGATGCGCTATCACATCGGCATTGCGCCCAAGGACGAGGACTTCATTGACATACAGGCTGCTTCGCAATGGCAATGGGTGGAGGAGAACGGAATGTACCGCGACCCCAACGAGCCGATGGTCTATGACCTGGTCACCAGGGGCTTGTTCGCGCTGCTGCTTCATTTCGGCTATCATGGCAAGTATTTCGAGCAGTGGGACAATGCCCTGAAGAAAGCAGGGATGCTCACATTGAAAATGATGTCTGTCTCTGGCGAAATCCCATACGGAGGTCGCAGCAATCAATTTCTGCATAATGAGGCACACGCTGCCATCATAATGGAATACGAAGCGGCACGATATGCAAAGATGGGCGACATGAAGACAGCGGGGCAATTCAAGGCGGCGGAGCTGCGGGCACTGTCGAACATCGACACCTGGCTGGCTCAGAAGCCAATCACCCATGTGAAGAACCATTTTCCACGGGAAACGAAATACGGCTGCGAAGGTTATGCCTACTTTGACAAATATATGATCACAGCCGCCTCATTCTTGTATGTCGCCTCTCTGCTTTGCGATGACACAATTCCAGCTGGCGAAATTGACGACATTACGGGCGATAGCTGGCAAAGCTCGGACTATTTCCACAAGCTGTTCCTTCGCGCTGGCGATTATTTTGCGGAATACGACTACAGGGCGGATTACCATTATGACGCATCGGGACTGGGGCGTCTGCATCGCAAGGGAGCGCCCAGCGCAATCTGCCTCTCCACGCCTGGAACAGATACACCACAATACGCAATCAATGCAGAGGATGCCATCCCCTTTGCCATAGTGCCTGAAATATCGGACGGTGAGGAATGGCTTTCTGGCGCGGGCCCCGCCGTGGGGCATAAAATTGAACGGCACAGTGCGGAAGGCAACAGCGCACAGGCCGAGGTCAGCTGCCGCTGGCCCAATGGCCGCGAGGTGAAATGTCTGTATTCGCTAAGCGAAAATGGCTTGCAGATCACCTTGGCTGGTCAGGGAAAGCTAGGTTTGATGCTTCCCGCGTTGCTTTTTGACGGCAGAGAAAATAGCATTATTGAATGTTTAGGCAAAAAGTTGTCAATCCATTACCAAGGATGGGTCTGCCAATATCAGCTGGAGCAGGGAGAAGCCATTCTGGACGCAGGCAAGCACGGCTACAACCGCAATGGGCACTATAAAATCTTCCGCGCAGAAGGCAAGGATACTCTGACAGTCAGAATCGCCATTGTTCCAGC
>JAFZZD010000380.1 GCA_017615955.1 Victivallales bacterium | reverse complement strand
GGGTTACGCATGGTTGCGCCCTCCGGGCGCCCATTACCTACCCTCTTGGGGAACATAGCGTTAAGGAATGAACCAAATATGACCGAAGAAGCCAAAATATTAAAGGGGCAGCTTTTCTGCCCTGGTGACCCAGAACTCAAGGCCATGAAAAGGCGTTCCCATGACTTGAGCGCACAATATAGCCGTTCCAGTGAAGGTGATGTTGAATTGCGTGCACGCCTTGCCCAGGAAATCCTTGCCGCATTCGGCGAGGGGTCGTTTATGCAGGGCCCCGTCTTTTTCCATTATGGGAAGCATACGCGGATTGGATTGAGAAACTTCATAAACTACAATTTTACCGTGCAGGATGATGCGCTTGTGACCATAGGCAACGACAATAACTTCGGCCCAAATGTCACCATTGTTACGCCTTGCCACCCCATTCTGCCAGATGAACGGCGCACAATGCTCAACGAAAATGGCGAGCCAAAGCATCTATGCTATGCCAAGCCTGTCACCATTGGAAATGATTGCTGGTTTGGGGCAAATGTGGTGATTTGCCCTGGCGTGACCATTGGCGACAACTGCGTAATTGGCGCGGGCAGCGTTGTCACCCATGACATCCCTGCAAATTCCGTTGCCGTCGGTGTGCCATGCCGTGTGCTGCGCACTATATCCGAAGCAGACAGCATGGTGAACTTTCCTGAAATACTAGGCCCCAATCATGTCATTCCAACAAAGTGATAGTGCCTTCTCCACGTTTTTTGATTTCATTGTATGAAAACTTCCGCAGACATAAAAAAGAGATATCCTCTGTTTGACATAAACAATATCAACTTCTCCAAGGAGATGCTGGAATATTGCATTCTCACATTGACGCCAGAAGCACGTTTCTCCATACTCTCGAAATGTCTCAAATGCAAATCATTGCCTGGCGGCTTCAGGCTGACTTTGGAAAACTGCTCGAAGCCCGTGATGATAAACCGCTTCAACCAGGATTTCCGAAAGGACAAGGAACTTCAGCAAGCTTATATTTCCGCTGTCCTGGATGCCTCCTTCATGACTGCATACGTCATTTTGTTCAACAGGCTGGGGCTGGAAAATGTACTTGCCTATTGGCGAAAACTGATGCGCATCACTGCAGATCCACGCACGATGGCGCTGGCGATAATTGTGAATTACCTTGTCAAAGGAGAGTGTTCCAGGCTGGCTCAGCTATTGATGAGGTGCACTTCCTTCTGGAGCAAGGAACCCCCTGCCGACTGGCAGGCCGCAAACACTTTCTTCCTTGCCGCAAAGACTCCCTTTGATGATGACATCGGTGCATGCTGCATGTTGCTTTTCGGTGGCAATGCCTGCCAGAGGTTCAAGGAGCGGGAAAACGCCGAGCAAAAGGCCGCTGGTGCCCGCCTGGAGGAGGCGCATAATACCATCAGTGAATTGAAGGCACAGGTCTCGCAATTGGAGCGGGAAAAGGCGAAATTGCAGCGCGAACTGGAGGCCTCCGAGGAAAATGCCCGGAAGATTGCTCGCCAGTGTGAGGAAAAGTTGGAGGCGCAAAGAAAGAGCATATCCAGCCAATTGGAAAGAAATACGTGGCGGACTGCTGCGTCGCTCACCGGAATGGACGTGGATTGGATGAGGACGGCCAATGCCGCCCATAATTCTACTGCGGAGCTTATCGAGCAGGCAAGGGAACTTCTGGCGGAACAGCGGAAACGGAACATCGAATACGGCACTTACGATACATTGGAGGCTGATGCCGTTCAATTGCAGGAACTGCGCAGGCAAATGGCGGAGGCGATTGACAGGTCGATCTCAATTCATCCAGGAATGGAGAAAATGCTGAAGAATGTGGAGGGTGAGTGCAAGGCGATTCAGGACAGGATCGACGCCCATGACAGGAAAAGGCGAAATATGCCTGGCATCGCCTCAACTTTCCTGCTCCGTCTTATGACTACAGTAAAGAGCATTCCACTTGATGAGAACACTCCCTCGGAAGTGCAGAAAATTAAGGACTACCTGGAACATCCGCAGACAAGGGAACTTCTGCAGCAGCATGAACTGGCCCTGCTTAGGACGGAATGCGACAGGCGCATTGATTTGTGGCGGAAGGTGACTGACACAAAACGCCCGGAGGGAAGGCAGGAACAGGCAGTCGCCCAGATATTCAACATGGAGAGGCTCAACGCCAGATTCAATGACATCACTCTAATTATCGACGGCTACAATGCCATGCTTCGTTCCGAACGGCTGAAGGGAATGGTTGAAGCGGATTCCCTTGCAAAGGCAAAGGGCATATTCCTGAAGCACTGCCGTAAAAGTCTGCGAGGAAAGTTCAAGAAGGTGCTGATTGTCTTTGATGGCTCGGATGAACTTCATGATATGTATGATACTCCTACGGAAGACAATTACAAGGTCGTATATGCGAAAAAGCAGCAGGAGGCCCATAATGCAGACCTGTTCATTTTGAACTACCTTGCAAATGAACGGGGAGACGAGACATGCTGGCTGGTGACTGACGACTATGGCCTGCGAAACGAGGCTGGCGATAATGTCGAGGCAAATGTGGAAACACTGGCATTGCATAGGTTGCTTGGAATATAACCCGCCCAGTCGCCGCATGGAAACATCGCGTCCTGATGCGCGGCCAATGGCCGCGCAGAGAATCCCGCACATAAATAAAAAACACAACAATGAAAAAGACAGAAAACAATGCTGGAAACAGCAAAGAACGGGCAATCAGGAACATAACCCTCTGGGGAATGGCACTCAACCTGGCGCTTACTGCGGCAAAGTTCGCAGTTGGCTTCGCAATAAAAAGCCAATCATGTATTGCGGACGCAGTCCACAGCTTTTCCGATTTTCTCACGGACATTGCCGTGCTCGTGGGTGTGCGCTTCTGGACTGCCCCCGCAGACAAGGACCACCCACACGGGCATCAGCGCATTGAGGCGCTGATCACCCTGTTCATCAGCGTGCTGCTGTGCCTGAGCGCACTGGGAATGGCAAGCAAGGCAATAAGGACAATCGGGGACAACAATGCCCCGCCCGCCTCATGGCCCCTGCTGGGCATTGCGCTTTTCTCCATTTTCATAAAGGAAGTACTATACCAATGCACTGTCATGGTCGGGCATTCCTGTGGTTCGTCCGCCCTTATCGCCAATGCCTGGCATCATCGTTCTGACGCCATATCCTCAATTCCAGTGGCTGTGGTTGCCATCGCAGCCCGTATCTGGCCTGGCCTGAACTACCTTGACCAGATAGCAGCCGTGCTTGTGGCATGCCTGCTGCTGCGCACCGCCTGGAAGATAGCCTGGCCCTGCATCAAGGAACTGTCCGACCAGGGGGCAAGCCCGCTGGAGCTGAAGGAAATAAAGCGCATCGCCACATCTGTGCCAGGCGTAATGGACGTTCACAAGGTAAGAACACGCTGGTTTGGCAGTGGCATTCTTCTTGACATGCACGTGCTGGTGGACAAGGACCTGTCCGTGGAGGAAGGGCACCGCATCTGTGAAAAGGCCGCCTCGGAAATCAAGCGCAAGCGCCCCATTGTGCTTGATGCGCTGACGCATCTGGAGCCATACAAGCCAATTGACCTGAAGGGCGAGATTCTACGGATTGCAAAAGAAGTGAATGGTGCGGAGAATATACAGATAAGGCAGATACAATATCTTCCAGATGGAAATCAAGTGGAATGCCGCCTTGTCGTGCCGCCCGAAATGCCTGTCGGCGAGGCGCAGAAAATCTGCGATGAAGTAAAGTCACGCCTTATTGCCAGCAACCAGAAAATCACCAGGGCATTGGTTTACCCCGCATCATAAGGGATCGCTATGTTCCCCGTATGGGGAGGTAATTGAAGCCGCGAAGCGGCTAGT
>JAFZZD010000379.1 GCA_017615955.1 Victivallales bacterium | reverse complement strand
TACAGTCCACAGTCCACTGTCCACTGTCCACAGTCCACTGTCCACTGTCCACTGACTCAATCATCTTCCTGTTGCTCAACCAAGTCGTAGTCGTACTTATAGGAGTTGCGCTCCCACCATTCACGGGCTTCCTTTGAGGATGTGAATTCCTGATCGAACATGTGCTGCATGAAGTCAATGGCCTGTTCGCTGATTTTCTTGTTCTTGTCGCCAATGGCAGTGATCACGGCATTGATGGTTTCCTTGTTGAAAGAACTCTGTGCCAGGAACAGTGCATTGCTACGCACATTTTTGTCTTCGGCCTCAATTGCAGTGTTGATGCCGTAGTTCTGGAAATCAGCGGAAAACATGGGCAATGCCTCAAGAACTTCCTGGCGCACTTCCTCATCGCTGTCATTGATGGCCTGTTTGATTGCGGCGGCAACCTGTGCCTTGTCTTCCTCTTCCAGGGTAAGCCTGTCCTTTGCTGCCTTTTTTGCCTTTTCAGCCACATCGTGCAGCATGCCTTCAGTCATGGCCAGCGCACCGATGGCGAGTTGCCTTACAGAGGGGTCTCTGTCATTCATTGCCTTCGCCAAAGCGGCCACGGCGCCTCTGTGAGGCAATGCCTGCACTCTTGTGATGATGTCTCTGCGGTATTCGGGATTTTTAATGCGCATGGCCGTGTCAAACAGTGCCAGTATATCCTCGGTGCCAAGGTTTTCCATTTCAATGATCGCATCGGCAATTTCATCCTCGCTACCAGAAAGCAATGTCTTGGCAATCCCCTGCATTGCCTGCTTGCTTTCCTCGGAAGACGCCACGAATTCCTGCAATTCATCACCTTCTGCATTATTGCCCAAGGGGCGTCGCCCTTTGGGCCGCTCCACCTTCACTGCTGGCGTCTTTTCCGATTCCTGTTCCGGTTCTTCCTGGCCGCCACGGAAAATGAATACAGCCAGCACTGCGATAATGACTATGCTGGCTATGATTATTGCTTTGGTAATATTGTCCATTTACTTTATGGATTCCTGTTCGGCCTCGGCCTTCTTTTCTTCTTCTTCCTCGTGCGCCTTCTGTTCTGCTTCTTCCTTTAGTTCTGCGCGTTCCTTGTCACCAAGTATTGCAAGCCGTACCTTGAGTGCCTTGGTCTTTGGCGCCTCGAATGTGGCATACACACCTTCTTCATTCAGTTTGGAAACTTGCATAGTGAATGTGGCGTAGATGCCGTTCTTGTACTTCTCCATGGTCACATCCACACCTTCAGGCAGCGTAACCTTCATTTCCTCTATGGTAAGAGGGGCGATTGTGAAGGTGTAAGGCGGTTCCTTGCCCAGCATTGTGGCACGTATCATCGCCGCATCAAGGAAGTTGCTGCGTGAAATGATGATGGCCTTCTTCACCACTTCCTCCTTGTCCTCCAGCTTGTCAACCAGCACATCTTCAGCCGAGCCGATAAGTTGCATTCCAATTATGCCCTCGATGGGCATGTAAATCATATCCTTGTGCCGTTTTGATTTTGGCAGGGGGCTTTTCAATTTTATGGCAAGGGCATCTTTTATCACTCCAGGCTCCATAGGCGTCTTGCCCTTGAGTTCCACCTGCCATAGCTTGTCGGAAACCTTCTTCAAATTCGCCTCGAAATTTTTCATGGGCATTGCATTGTCCAGCTCAAGTTTTTCATCTTCAAGGTCCGTTGCGATATTGATTATGGTGTTCCATGGAGCATCAGTATCGACTATGTACCCCACTGTGATCTTGGTCCTTGCAATCTGCTTGGGGTCGTCATAGTATGTGGCAAATAGGCTGCCAGACACTTCGCCTGTGAAATTGATCTGGAACTGCCTGTACCCCTTCAGTTCCAAACGTATCATGCGTACAAATGACTTTTCAACCGCCAGCTGCGGCGCATTGAGACGAACCAGAATCGGCAGTTTTCCATGCGCTGGGATCTTGCCTTCTTTGGGAATTTTGTTGACAATGCTGGTGCAGTTGCAGTTGATCACTATGTTGTCATACTCCACATCCTTGTCCGATGGATTCTCGACTACGACCGGGAACAGCCTTTGGTTTAGCTTGAAAACGCGCCCCAGTTCAATGGTGGGCGTCTTGCTTCCCTTGACTACCAGAGGCGATTCTGGCAGGTTCATGTCAACCTTCTTGGGCTTTTTCTGTGGTTTGAAGGCTTGGAAATCCGTTGCCTTGCCTTCTGGCTTGAGTCCCTGCCCAGTGGCAAGCAGGCATATCGCACTAAATAACAACAAGAATCTTTTCATTGAAATCGTTTCCTAATTTATGTAAAACAAAAACATTCTTTTGACAGCAAATTACCGCAATTGTTCCAATATTCGCGTAAGATAATGCCCGCAGCCTAACTTGCAAGAACATAAAGACAAAAGTGGCAATCGTTCTGCATTAGTGCGTGGTTGTACCGCACGGCCAGGTGCAGATGGCAGTCCTCCGTCCTGACGCGCGGCCCC
>JAFZZD010000378.1 GCA_017615955.1 Victivallales bacterium | reverse complement strand
ACTAGCCGCTTCGCGGCTTCCTATTTACCTACCCTCATGGGGAACATAGCGTTGCCTAAATGAAACTACACATCTTTTGGTAATTTTCATATTTGAGGCATGTTCTGTTCACCATCGGAAGCGCAGACAAGGCATAGTGCCAAGAATATCGGTGCTTTCATACGCCTCATTTGGGAGGCATCTAATATATTTCGGCATCAGCGCGAATGCTGTTCCTTGCGCCTGAAGCGAAGAAAAGTCTTGCCCACTTCGTTGGGCTTGAAGTTCTTCAGCCACGGCTGCACAAGAGTATAGCTGACAGGATAACTGTCCCAGATGCAGGGTGCGTCATGCATGAGTATTTCGTTTGCCTGGTGGATAAGTGCCTCCCGCTCGGGTGAATTCTCCATGCATTCCAGCTTCAAGAACAGCTTGTCGTATTCGGGATTGCTGTAGTTGGTGTAATTTGGCCCACGTCCCTTGCTGGCCACATGCCCGTTCTTGCTGTAGAACAGGAACAGGAAGTTCTCTGGGTCTGGATAGTCCGCCACCCATCCCTTGCGCATGAACTGCCAATTGCCCGTGGCGATTTTGTCGCGGAAACGGTTCAGGTCGCTGCCATTGTCAATAAGGTCAATGCCAATCATTTGCAGCCGGCCCTTCAGCCACTGGAACTTTGACTTGAAATTGGCGCCGCCTGTGGATGAATTGTCATAGTTCAGTTGCAGGCGCTTGCCGTCCGCGCCAATTCCGTCCGGATAGCCCGCCTCCGCCATGAGCTGCCGCGCCTCCTGGATTGAACGCCTGCTCCTGGTGTTCTTCCAGTCGGTGAAAATGTACTTGTTGAAGTACTGGCTGTCTGGGGTGCCGCCTGGTACGCCTGGTGGAATGACGCTTCCCGCCGCCACGCCATGCCCTGCGGAAAAGATGTCAATGTAGGTCTGCGTATCAATGGCAATGGAAATTGCGCGGCGCAGCTTGATGGCGCGGGGAGAAAGACCGCCGTATGTCTTGTCCAGCATATTGAAGCCATAGTAGTACGACACGAGTCGGGGCGAGGTCACCAGGCTTATACCCTTTGCCTTGATTTCTGGCGAAAGGTCGGAGGCCCCTTCCATGATGCCATCCAGCGTGTCATTGGTGCTTTCGGTAAACTGGAACAAATCGTAGTAGCCCTGGGTGAACTTTATCCATTCGGGAACGGTCTCCGCCTCGAAGAGGTAGTACAGCTTGTCCAGGAATGGGGCGTTCTTGCCGGCGTCCTCCAAAAGCCCTTTTTCCTTGTCGCCTTCCTCTCCTTCGCTGGGATACGGGTCCGGGCGGTGGTTGGGATTCTTCACCAGAAGCAAGTGTGCGTCCTGCTCAAATGTGTCAATCATGAATGCGCCCGTACCAACAGGCCAGAAGTTGAATGAAAGGCCAAGGGAGGCCACCTCGGGCTGTGCGTAGAAAGCCAATGCCTCCCAGGGCACTGGCGCAAAGAAATGCATGGCAAGCCAATAGACTGCCTGGGGATATTTTCTTGTCAGGTTGAGGCGCAGGGTATATTTGTCCAACGCCTCCATTCCCTCAAATGGGATATTCCTGTAGTCGCAGGGCTTTGGCGCGGCGGCGATCGCGGCGGAGCATGCATCCATACCTGCGATGAAGGACTTCAGTGTTGAGAACACGGGCGATGCCAAAGACGGGTCGCAAAGCCTGGTCAGGGCCACCTTGAAATCCTCGGCGGTCAGTTCACGGGTGCCCTGCAATGCAAAGTCGGCAGGACGCCGCCACTTGCCAGGCAGCTTCAAATCCTTTCCAAAATAAGCGGGATTGCCATTCTCGTCCTTGGCAAAGCATGGATGCGGCTGGTAAAACACGCCCTTCTTCAGGCGCATGGTATATTGCACTCTGGCGATAGTTTCAGCAGGGGCGTCATTGGGAAGGGGCTTGCCCTCTGCGGAAAAGTACATCACCTGCGGCATATCCTCCATAAGCATGGGCACCAGCTGATATGGACGCTTCAGGTAGTGGTACTCGTATGGCATTTCCACCACGCTGTCCAGTATGTTCATCTCGTGTTCATAGTAGGACACGGCAGGATCCAGCGTCTTGAAGCTAAGCGCCAGCGACGAGAACTGCGTGGTGTTCGCATCTATGTTCCTGGGCCAGGGATTGTTGCCGCAAAAGCGCAGGTAAGCCCCAATGCCCAGCAGCGCCAGAAGCAATGCCAGCGCTGGCAGGCGCAGAAATGTCAACCTACGGCGCATTATGGAAGTCACTGCAAGTGCAGCATGTTCATGGCGTTGGTGCGTCCCATGCGGACAAGTTCATCCTCGGTGTAAAGCCCCAGCTTCTCCAGGAAATTCATGCATTGGCTGATGGTGGAGGCGGAGGCAACCAGGCAGTTCTTCTCGGGGTTGTACAACTTGCCGTCTGGCGTGAGGATGGCATGGTTGCCCAGCACGTCGTATTCTCCTGGCGGGAAACCAGCGGCATTGCATGCGTCGGAAGTGATGATGACATTGTCCACTCCCTTGCAGCGTATCATAACTTTCAGCAATTCGCCAGGCAGGTGGTGCCCGTCGGAAATCAGCATAGCAGTCAGGCGGTCCTCGGCCAGGCCAGCATAGATGGGGTTGCGGTGCCTGTCAATCATGTTCGGAAGGCCATTGCCCAGATGCGTGAGCAGCTTTGCGCCCGCGTCTGCGGCATTCCTCACATCCTGGTATGTCGCCATGTGATGGCCTACGCTGACAGTCACGCCCTTCTGGGACATGTACTTGATTGCCTCTGGTGCGCCTTCCGCATCCGCGCTGATTGTTACAATTTTGACATAGCCAGGCGCTGTATCCAGCAATGTATCCACCGCCTCTTTTGTAGGCGTCTGCACCCAGTTGGGGTTATGTGAGCCAATTGCAACACGGGAAATGAAAGGCCCCTCATAATGCAGGCCAGGCACATTCTTCAAAAGGCCATGCTTTTCCACCGCCTCGT
>JAFZZD010000377.1 GCA_017615955.1 Victivallales bacterium | reverse complement strand
GCGTCCTGACGCGCGGCCCCTGGCCGCGCGAGACGAACCAGCGTCCTGACGCACGGTCCCTGGCCGCGCGAAACAACCACATAAGCAACGCGAACTAACAACAACCTGAATGCCCCCGCTTCTGGGAGCACAAACAAAAAGGAACTTCCATGCAGAAAATCGAGTATCCATGCAAAATTGACGCCTCCATGCAGCCCGCCGTTGTGCGTTTTGCCACTGGTGATGAGGCCAGGCCGTTGCTAGTTGCCCTGCACACATGGAGCTGCGATGAAAACGCCGATTCAAAATGGTATGAGGAATGCTGCGCCAAGTACAACTGGAATATGATATTCCCAAGGTTCCGCGGCCCCAACAGCACGCCTGAAGCCTGCTGCTCCGAATATGTGGTATCAGATTTGGAAGACGCGGTCTCCTACATGAAACTGGTGTCAAACGTGGATTTGGACAGAGTGTATCTCACTGGCGGTTCAGGAGGCGGAATGTGCGCACTTTACATGGCTGGACGCAGACCTGACCTGTGGACGGCAGTGTCGGCATGGTGCCCAATTTCCGATTTGCTGGCTTGGTACAAGCAATGCAACAACACACGCTTCGCCTGCTATTCCAGGCATATAGAGGGTGTACTTGGCAAACCAGAGCAGAATGAAAGTTTCGCCCAGGAAGCCAGAATGCGGTCACCGTTGACATGGTTGCAGAACGCCATCAACGTGCCCATTGACATTTCCACCGGCATACATGACGGCCATACAGGCAGCGTGCCAGTCAGCCAGGCTTTCAACGCCTTCAATGCACTGGCATTGCCTGACGACCGCATTCGCGACGATTATATAGACTACATTGTTGAAAAAGAACAAATGCCTGCCCCCCTGCGAGACGAGTGCCAGCAGGATCCCTCCTATATGGAACGCACTGTGCATTTCCGCCGTCAATCCCGCAATGCGAGAATTACATTATTCGAGGGCACCCATGAAATATTCTGCGCCACAGCCTGCCAGTGGCTGTCCAAGCAGGCAAGAGGCAAGAAGATTGACTGGCAGCCAGGCGAGGCAATTGCCCTCACAGGGAAAACCGAACTAACAAAATAGTCCCTTATTTCACCTCGGTTCGGCGTCCATTGGTCTCCACGATTTTCAATGAGGTGAAAAAGCAGACTATCGCCATTGCCGTGAATAATCCGAAAACGGCAATATACGCGTCCCTGCCATAGATTTTCGCGCCGTTGATTATTTCCGGCTTGAACATATCCATCAGCAGACCAGAGGCATTCCCCAACACGGCCACCAGGAAATAAGCGGCGAAATTCTGGAAACTGGCACATACGCCAAGTATTTCGGGCGGGTTGGTTTCTGTCAGGAGCGCCAGGTAGATTGCCGTCATATTAGATGTAATTGACACCAGGAAGAACAATGCCGCAAAATACCAGCCCTGGCGGAAATCCAGTGCCAAAGCGATCAGCACGCCGGCGGTTGCCACAAGTCCGCCAGTGCCCATAATGCGAATGAACGGCCTTCGCCTGTTCCCGCATATCCGGCTTACAAATGGAAGCACAAATGTGGAGAGTGCTGACAATGCGCCTGTTATCGTAAGCACCCAGCCTGCCGTTAGCTGCGGCATCTTGCAGAAGTCCTCAAGAAATTTCTTTCCCAGCACCGTCTGGAACACATAGAAGATTGCGAATGACACGTCAACTACAAAGAACAGCAAGATATTGTGGCGCGTCGATATTGCGGGGGCAAATGCCTTGAGGCTGAATTTAGAGTCCGTAGGCTGCGGCATCCTGACAGTGAAATGCAGCGCAAAGAAAAGCAGCCAGATGGCAAGCATGGCATACACCGTATAGCTAAGGCCGCTACGCCAGCCAATATGATGCACAAGAGCGACAAATGGCGCATTGGCGAACATTGAGCCTGAATATCCCACGAACATGGCGATGCCTAAATATGGGGCAAAATTTTTGGGAAAGGCATTATGCACTTCCTTTATCAGGCTCAAATATATGGAACTTGCGCCAATTCCAACTATGGCGCGGGACGCATACATTATGTAAATGTTGTGCGTAAAGGGGAAAACCAATGCCCCGATGCAGAAAAGAAGCCCGCCTATGGCTATAGTGCGGTAGCCGCCATACTTGTCTGCCAGCATTCCAGCGAAAAGCTGGCTAATGCCGTAGATATACATGAATGATGAGCCAAGCGCCGTTATCTTCGCGGCTGACACCCCAATGTCCGTCTGCAAATCCGTAAATATCGCCCCGGGTATGACAGAGCGCTGGAAATTCGCAAAAAAATAGAACAACACTGTCAGAAACAGCAGACCTAGAATCTTCCAGGAAAGGCTGCCTTCTACATTTTCAGTCATACTTGTAGTCATCTTGCTCCTTTGATAAATGAAAGGCTCTGTTCCCCAAGAGGGTAGGTATGTGCGCGGCCATTGGCCGCGCATCAGGACGCGTGACTTCCAGCCGCACCTGGATGTGCCGATATAGAGGTTGC
>JAFZZD010000376.1 GCA_017615955.1 Victivallales bacterium | reverse complement strand
GTCAGGACGTTGGACGTCCATGCGTCGTCCAAATATGCAAAGCAAAAGGCGAATGGCATTCCCGCGTCCTGACGCGCGGCCCATGGCCGCGCGCACAAGTTACCTCATGGCTGTTTGTAAACCCATTCTATCAGGTTGGATGCAATCCGGTCCCTTTCCTTCGTCGCTCCAAGGATCACCACGGCTATGCGCCTGCCTTCCCTCTCGCAAGTCGCCACAATGCAATGCCCTGCCTTGTTGGTATAGCCGGTCTTCATGCCATTGACGCCCCTGCATTTGCCCAGCAGTTTGTTGCTGCTGGTAAGCATGGTGGCACCGCCATTGCGCTTGATAAATGCCGCGTCATTTTCACGAAGATACTCCACTTTCACGCCAGTCCACTTCATTATTTCAGGATATTTCATGAGATGCAACGACAAATAGGCAAGTTCAATTGGCGACCCCATATTCTCCTTGCCATTTGCGGTTGGCAAGCCATTGGCGTTGAAGTATTTCAGGCTGTTGCATCCCATAGCAGCAGCCTCCTTGTTCATTTCAGCGACAAATGCCTGCTCGTTGCCGCCGCCAAGAAACTCTGCAAGAAGATACGCGCAGTCATTGGCGCTGTGCACCAGGCTGGCCTTCAGCAATTCGTCAAAAGTAAAGGTCTCCTTAGGACTCAGCCAAACGCGGCGTTCCTTGATCTGGGAGGCCGCTGAAGACACTTTAATCGGCGTATTCAAGGTCAAGGCACCGTTGGATTCCCGCATCTTCTTGACAGCCAGATAGGTGGTCATCATCTTTGTGATCGAGGCGATGGGACGTGCCGTCTGCGCATCCTTTGCATACAACACGCGCCGCCCGTCCAAGTCCACCGCCACGCATGCTGGAACAGCGGCCATCATCTTGTCAAGATCTGCTGGGAGCGGCTTCAAATCCTGCCTGAAGAACGCGGCATTGAACGGCGCAATTGCCACCATTGCAGGAGACGGATTTGCCTTTGGCGGCAGCTGCGGGCCTGGCAGTTGAGGCCCTGGCAGCTGCGGACCTGTTTCCGGCTGGACAGGCTGCGCCTGCTCCTCGGTTTTCGGCTTGTCACCATCTTGCTTCTCTGTCTTTGGCTTCGGAATGGTGAAGAAGAACTTGAAGAAAGCTATGTGTATAATGACTATGACAAACAGTATCAGATATGTCAACCTGAATTTCATTCCGCAATCTCTCCCGTTTCGACCTCGGCCTTTGCCGCATTACCCGCGCCTTTGGACTTCTTCCTGCGACGCTTCTTTGGAATCTTCTTCATGAAGCGAGACATAAGATCAGACAACTCAAGCTGCGCCTCCAGATTCAGGCTGTCCGTCGCATTCCCATCTGGCTCATACTCGAAGGGGAAAGGCAATTTCACCAGGACATCCGCCCCGGCTCCATCCACCATCGAACGAAGGCGCAACAGTTCGTACAGATATTCATACGTCATGCGAGGCAATGCAGTCCGGGGCAATTCACCATTCAGCAACATGCGCACACGAACCATAACCGACTGCAAATCGTATTGAATCTCGCGGCTGACAATATAACCATTGAAAAGCTCATGCACAAGCCCGCTGCAGATTTTTCTTGCCTGGGACAAGGGAATGCCGCATTCCTCCAATGGAATGTCAAAGCTCTCTGGGAACATGTCTGGATCCGGCTTGGCATTCTCGCAACGGAAGAGGAAATAAGGCAGGCACACACATGCCAGAGCGATGAACCTGTCAGGGCTGTCCTTGTGGGCGTCACGGTTCTCCTTGTCATTCAGTTCCATCAGTCCTATCATGACACGCCATGGCTCGCTGCCCCAGTTTTGCGCAAGCCCTGGCCAGAAATGCTCAAGAAGCCCCTGCTTGTGGCACTGGGTCAGAACATCCACGGAATGCCCGCACAGCAATATCTTGATGATCTCCTCAAACAGGCGCGAGCGGGAGGCCTTGGCTATCTCCGGGGCCAGACTGCGCAATGCCGTCTGCACAGGCCTGCTTAATTTAAGGCCATGCTGCCCAACCAGCTTCAAAGCCCGCAGCATACGCACTGGATCCTCCTGAAAACGCACCTGGGGATCCCCGATCATGTGCACGGTGCGGGCCTTGATGTCCTTCATTCCGCCGCACTTGTCCAGGATCTCCCCTGTAAGCACATTCGCATAAAGCGCATTTACAGTGAAGTCCCGCCGCCTGACATCGTCATCAAGCGTTCCATATACGTTGTCATTCCAAATCATGACACCGTCGTCACCCTTGCGCCCCTTGCGCTCCTTGGCGCTGGGTTCACGGCGGAAAGTGGAAACCTCGTATGTGTTTTTGCCATAATGCACCAGCGCAAGGCGAAAACGACGCCCGATGATCTGGCAGCTGCGACGCCCGAATACACGGCGCACATCCTCGGGAGTGGCATTTGTGGCGATGTCATAGTCCTTCGGTGTCTTGCCAAGAAGGTAGTCCCTTACGGCACCGCCGACTATGTACGCCTCATAGCCCGCCTTGCACAATTGCCTGACTATGCTGGTCGGCTCACTATTGAATCTTATATTTGCAGTCATCTTGATTAAAATGACAATTCCATTTGTTGCGGGAGAAGGCCTGCCGCCTCCGCAACGGGGCGGAAGGATTTCCTGTGTTCAGGGCAAGGCCCCAGTTTCCTAAGTGCCTCCAGATGCTCCGCAGTGCCATAGCCCTTGTGCTTCGCAAAACCATAGCCTGGATAGACATGCTCAAGCTCCTCCAGGATCTGGTCCCTCCGCGTCTTGGCAAGGATGCTTGCCGCCGCTATGCTGGCGGACTTTGCGTCGCCCTTCACAATGAAACTCGCCTGCACTGGAAACCTTGGGACGGCAAGCCCGTCAACCAACGCATAATTCGCCTCCACGGAAAGCACGGCCTCCCGCATCGCATCATGAGTGGCGCGCAGAATGTTCATCTCGTCAATCTGCGCCGCGCTGCGCAGGCAAACCGCATAGCGTATGCCTGGCAATGCAATGATCTCCTCCGCCAGTTCCTGCCTCCGCTTTTCAGTCAATGCCTTCGAATCATTCACCGCCAACTTCGGTTCCGGAGGCAAAATCACAGCAGCCACCACCACAGGTCCCGCCAAAGGTCCCCTTCCAGCCTCGTCAATGCCTGCGACAACACGGCCCGCATCAGCATAGTTCGCATCAAAATCGTAAAGTGGGTTTGCTGTCATTGCAGTTGTATTGGAATCCCGGCATTGCACCCAAGGCATCCTGAATGGGTGCCGCATCGGCACCCATGTATTAACAAAAAAGGGCAGACGACACTTTAAAAAGGTCTTCTGCCCCCTAGTTAAAGGAGAAGTTCTCTTCTCCCAAGGTTTGATAGAAAAGGTGGTATCAGTCCTTCTTCTTGAAATCACGCCTTTCTTTGATCTTGGCTGCCGCGCCAACCTGCTTGCGCAGATAGTACAGCTTCGCACGGCGGACCAAACCCTTGCGGACAATCTTGAACGCAGCCACTTTGGGCGAGTGAATCGGGAATATGCGCTCCACACCCTGGCCGTGGGAAATACGGCGGACTGTGACGGTCTCGGCTATGCCTGAACCGGAAATGGCTATCACAGTGCCCTGGAAGGCCTGGATACGCTCCTTGTCTCCTTCGATGATCTTCACGCTAACCTGCACCGTGTCTCCAACCTCAAGCCTCTCGCCTTCTGGAAGGGAGTTGCGGAGATTCTCATTGCGAAGCATTTCAATGACGGAGGTCTTCTGTTTTGTTTCGTTGTTTTCCATCGTGTTCACCTAATTTTCAAAATACAGGCTTAGCAGATCAGGCCTTCGGGCTGCCGTCCGAATCAGGCGCTGTTCCTTTCGCCAGTTCTCTATTTCATTGTGATTGCCAGACAGGAGACTGCCCGGCACTTCCATCCCGTTGAAACGGGCTGGCCGCGTGTAGTGCGGATACTCCAGCAGCGCATCGTCCGAAAACGATTCCTCATCGGATGAGGCATCGTCCCCCAGGGCACCTGGCAGAAGGCGTATCACGGCGTCCGCCACGGCGGAGGCCGCCAGGATTCCATTGGTGAGAACAAAGTCCCCAAGTGAAATCTCATCGTCGAACAGGCACTGCCGCGCCCGCTCGTCCAAGCCTTCATAATGCCCGCAGAACAAGATCAGATGTTCCGTCTTGGACAATGAAACCGCAATTGCCTGCGTAAAGCGCCGCCCCTGGGGACACATCAGCACCACCCTGGATTCAGGCCTACGCAAGTCTTCCAGACATTTGAACACCACCTCGGGCTGGAGGAGCATTCCTGCCCCGCCACCGAAGGGTGCGTCATCCACCGTGCGCCTTTCATCCTCCGCGTAGTCGCGAAGATTGACATGGCGAATCGATACTATTGATTTACGCTGTGCCCTGCCAATGATTGACTGGCTTAACAATGCCTGGCTCATTTCGGGAAAGAGGCTCACTATGTCCAAGTGCATTGTCATATAAGCAAGCGGGTGAGAAGAGTTTTGCGGCAGGACTCAACCGCAAATCAATCCACGATATCCACGGTCACCTTCAGGCCGTATTTAGCAGCCGTTCCGCTTACAAGAATGCGGATTGCCGCTATGATCCGGCCATTGCGCCCTATCAGCTTTCCGGCATCTTTCTTCTCACAGCTTATCATCACGACACGGACGCCTTCCCTGTCCGTCAGCTCAACACTGACCTTTTCAGGCTCGTCCACCAATGACTTGGCTATGAAAAGCACCATCTCCTGAAGGCGCGACATCACCTTTTCCTCTTCCTCTGGAGCAAGCTGCTGCGCAGGATGGCTTTCCTTTGCAGAATGCTGCGATGGATGCCTGGGGCGACGATTCCTGCCGCCACGCTCGGACCTCTCCTCTGCCTCATTCTGGGTATCTGCACACTGCGTATCCGCTGCCTTGACGGGTTCCACATCCGCGCCTTCGACAGCACCTGCCTTTACGTCTTCGGAAACTTTGCCTTCCTCGGACGAGAAGAGCTTCTTAAAAAGTGAAAAAACCATAATTCAAAACACGTTACAGGGATTATTCAGCTGGGGCAGCCTCTGGCGCAGGCGCCGCTTCCGCGCGCCTGATGATGTTCTTGACTGTGTCACTTGGCTGTGCACCAACGCCAATCCAGTACTTGGCACGTTCCAAATCAATCTTTTCTTCATTGTGCCTTGGATCATAGAAACCGATGATCTCTATGAAACGGCCGTCACGGGGACTCCTGGAATCCGTAACCACAATTCTATGGCAGGCTGCATTCAGCTTGCCAGTTCTGCGAAGTCTAATTTTTACCGACATCTCTCTTTCCTTAAAAATGCTTAGGACTAATGTCCACACTCCTGTACACCCGCACAGGTAATTAAAAATACAGGGGCGTAATATACCCAATTTTCACTTTATTGCAAGTCAATAAGCCGTTATTCGAGGTTTCGTAATCGGCCAGCCTCCATACGCCACTGGCGTCCATGTGAGCGCCGAAGCGGCACTCACGCAGGTTGAAAAACCTTTAAAGCAAATCCCCGGCTTCCCCGCACATGTTGGCCAACCTGCGCGGATGTCCAACTGAGGAAAACATACAAGTTGGCCAACCTGAATGAGCGCCGCTTCGGCGCTCATACGGAAGCCTTCGGCGCCTGGAAACAGCCAGTTTTTCAGCGATAGCCTTTGCTGCGCATGGTCTCCGCCAGAACCAGGCGGAATTTCTCAAAGTCATCCCTGGTTGGCTGGGACGAGCCTTCATCCAAGTCAAAGTCCAGCTTGCCCTGGGCGACCATCCACTCGCCCTTTGCGCCAGACGAGAACGTGACTGTGCCGTTAATGTCGCAGCCCGGCCTGGTGATGGGGCTAATGTCCACCTTCGTGGTGCCGTCAAAAGCAGCCTTGCGCATTTCCTCTGCCCGCTTCTGCATCATCTTCTGCAGTTCAACCTGGAACGCCTGCACATCGTCATCGGTGGGCTGCTCCTTTGCATCTTCTGGCAGATTGAAGCCAAGGCGCCCCATCCTGTCCATGAACCAGCCGCAGCTTATGCCTGACATGAAACGAACAGTACCCGACAAAGCCGCGCCTGGCATTGGCGTATCATCCAAGGTAAGCACTGTGTCCGGCAGTTCATCGCCTTCTTCATTGTCCTCATCGGCAACTGTCTCGTCCTCTTCGGGTTCCTCTTCCGCCAGTTCGGATTCCACTGCCTCGTCCTCTTCTGCCTCATCCTGAGGCTTTTCAGCAACAGGAGCTGGCTTGGCCACTTTCTTGTCCTGCTTCTCCCATTCCACAGGAAGCGTGGCGGCAAGCATCCGCAAGTCCAGATATGTCATGCGTATCCCCAATTCCTCGCTCAATGCATGCTGCACATCCGACAGCGACATTCCGCTGTTCAGCTTCTCCCAAATGAACCTGTCTCGCTCTTGATTATCCATAAATGCCACCTTGCGTTAATTCTTTCTGTGCGCTCCGAAGCGGAGCGCACTCAAGTTGCAAAAAATTAAAAACTCAGCGTCTCTGCGCCTCTGCGCCTCTGCGTTAAGAAAACTCTGCGTTAGCACAGTGGCAGTGAAGCGGCGGCGGCGGCCTGCCCGTGGCGTTTTTCACGCTCGTCTGGCTCGTAGAAGTCCAGCCCCGCGTATTCTGGGAATTCGTCCGCAATGACTTCCTTTGCCTTTCTGAGGATGATTGCGCCGCCTTCGCCTGTCATGACGCGCCCCAGAACCTCAATGTGCTTGATTTCCTTGTAGAAATCGCAGTAGTGGGCCACGGTATATCCGAAATATACGCCGATGGTCTCGTAGATCTTGCGAGCCCTCTCGTCGCCCTTCAGCATCAGCTCCTGCACCCGCTTCAGGCGCAATGGCAGCGCATCAAGCGCAATGTCAGGCATGTCTATGCCAGCGGCCTCTATCAGGCGTCCCACGGCCTGCTGCGAGAAGTAGTTGGCACCCACGCCGAAGTCCCTGGACCATTCATCAACGGCGGCCCTGGGATTGTAATCAACAGGCGCAAACGCCAGTTCATTCATCCAGCCCTTGATGGCCTTGCTGGCATCAACGTAGCCCGCCGCCAGGGACGAACCCATGGCTATGCCCAGCACAGAACCGTCATTCAAGGCAATGGCGCCCGCCAGCGCGGTGACGTCACCGTCATTCTCAAGGCGCAGCGGAATGCCCCATTCCCTCTGGATTTCCTTGAATATGGGCGCCGCTTCAGCGTCAAACCTGCTGCGGGGCGTGATGCCGCGGAACAATGACGCCACGCGCACACGGCCATCCACATACACGCCAGCCGAAGAACCGCCAATGCCCTTGACCTCGCCATTGGGATCCACTGACTTGATCACACGCTCCGCTTCGCGCAGCACCCAGTTGATCTGGTCATAGTGGTACTTGATGTCGGTCTGGGGCTTTGGATCCCACACATATTCCTCGCTCAACAGAGGTTCGCCATTGTCCTTCAAAGCCAGTTTGCCGTCCTTGACAACTGCCACCTTCCTGTCGCTGGCACCCAGGTCAAAGCCAATTCTCCATCCTTTCCAGTCCAGCTTGACAGCGGCGCTGTCCCCGTCAAACGCAGCGGGCACGTCCTCTGGCTTCGCCGCATACACAATCTCCATTTCATGCTCGTAGGTCTGGTCGCCCCAGAATTCCGCGTCAAAGGAGCGAATGCCAGTATCGCAGTAGCAAGCTTGCAGATAGCGCACCAATTCCTCTGGACCGTGTATCGTCACCTTCCAGCCGCCGAACTGCCACAGCAGGAACTTCACCAGTCTTTCCACATAGAAGTAGTTGGCGGCGGCACGTGGATGGGATGACGCAAACACGCAGGTGTCAAAACGGGAAACCCTGTTCCGGTCACGCTCTACGGCTATGAGCAATGGAACTGCACTGCCAGATGCCTTGACCTCGGCCACAAAGTTGCGGTTCGCCAGCACTGCCGGGCGAAAATCTGGATCCAAAACCGGGACATGCTTGGGCTTAATCAATTTGAATTGATTTTTCATTGCATTCTTCCTTCAATAAAGACTATCAGGATATACACCTTGCTTCGTTAACGAGACTATCCTGTCAACCACCAATGCGCGGTCCTGCGCATAAGTCATCCCGAACCACTTTTCTGGACTGTTCAGCACACGCACGCGGCACTTGCCTTCATGTACCAGCTGGTCCACCACGGAAGGTATGTAGAATTCCGCGCCAGGCTCGCCAATGCGCTTCTTCAGAAAGTCGCTGAATTGCTCCTCGATGTGCTGGAATATGCTGGGCGAAAAGCCCCAGAAATTAAGGGAGACCGGCTCGTTGCCCGTCAATTGCACGTAGTTCTCGCCGTCCTTGTAGCGCACTGCGCCCTGGTATGGCTCCACTCCCGTGCGCTCCACCACGCCTTGCATATAGCCATTGCCATCCACCGAAGCGACACCCCTGGAGACAGTGCCATTCTCGGAAAGCGTGTTGGACAGCTTGAAGCCCACCATGGCATAGAGGCTGTCATTGCACTCGCCAAGCAGAAAGTCTGCCAGCACCTTGTAGCTTTGCGCACCATAGAAGTCATCCGCGTTTATGGCGGCGAATGGCACCTTGATCACATTTCTGGCGGCGCGAATTGCATGCCCCGTGCCCCAGGGCTTTTTGCGTTCAGCGGGGCAGCTGAAGCCCGCTGGCAAATCTTTCATGTCCTGCACCACATAGCGTATGTCCACCTTGTGGGACAGTGTGGAGAAATGCTCGCGCAGGGGTTCCTCCAATTCAGGGCGTATAACCAGCACCACCTGGTCAAAACCCGCCCTGACTGCATCGAAAATAGAATAGTCCAGCACGAATTCCCCATTGCGCCCAACGGGGTCCATCTGCTTGATTCCACCATAACGGCTGCCCAATCCCGCAGCCAGCACCAACAACGCCGCTTTCGCCATATATCAAAATTCATTCGACGGCGGGGACGCCGTCGCTACCATCATCCGACGGCGGGGACGCCGTCGCTACCATCATCCGACGGCGGGGACGCCGTCGC
>JAFZZD010000375.1 GCA_017615955.1 Victivallales bacterium | reverse complement strand
TGCTGTTCCTGTGTTGCCGAAAGGCTGGGTGCCAATGACTTACAAGGCAAAGCAGGAATTCCACATAAAAGGGGACAATCCTGGCAATGGCAAGAGCTGCCTCTACTTGCGTGGCGGCATATCCAGCAGTTCGCGAATAGACTATACAGCGGGCATCCGCTTCATACGCATGGACGCTCTGGGGCGCAGGGGAGTGGAAGGTGCGCTGGCGACATTGCATGTTATGCTTTATGGCGAGGCGGCGCGTTTTCTTGGAACCATCTCCAAGGCAAAGCTACTGCCTGGCGAGTGGGCGGCTTTTTCGCTGGAAGTCGAGGTGCCGGAGACATACAAGGGCGGCAAAGTCGAAAAGATCATGCTGGGCTTTGGCTCGGACCAGGGCGCATTCCTTGATGACATTCGCTTTTCCGCAAATGAGACCTTGACCTTGAAGGAACCCGCCCCGCTGAAGCCAAAGGCATTTGGCGAGGCGGAGGATTTTCTTGCGCTCAAGCCATTTTCAGCGCAATGGCAGAAGCAGTTGCGGGAAGGCAGCTGGGAGACTGACAATGCGGGCCTGCCGCCAGGATGGATGCCCTTGTTCTATTTCAAGAAGGGCGCTTTGCGCCTGGTGAAGGACGCGCCGGAAAAGGGCAGAAACGCATATTTCATACGGGGCGACGTGGGGCTGGCGCACCAGATGGTGGATGGCATGGTGACTAACGAAGTCATTGTGAAGTTCAAGGCACGCTCAAATACGCCAGGAGCCACGGCATTTGCGCGGATGAACTATGGCGGGCTTGGCGTCAATCCCGAGACGGTTCAGTTTCAGTTGACGCCAGAATGGAAGGAATACACAGGAGAATTGCGCTATCCACGTAAGGTCAAAGGCAAGGTATGCCGCATGCTGCCTTCCATTGGCAGCACTCTGGGGGCGGAGTTTACCGATGTGGTCTTTTCCGCAAAGCAAAAGAAGGCATTGCCCCAGGAGGCACCCCAGGGAAAATTGCTTTTGGACTTTGACTTTTCTGGCATAGGCGGCAAACGGGAATACGCGGACAGCACTGGCAACTATAGGATTTTCTCCGATTGCGGGGATTTCAAGGTGGAGCATGATGCATTGCGTGTGGCATTTGGCTCCAGGTTCAGGATCCCATGTGCGTCGTCCGCCTTTGGCGAGAGTTTCAGCATATCTATATGGCTTCTGAAAAGCGGGCTTGCCTGGGGATACAGGTCTCCCATATTGAACAAGGGATATTTCCAAGGTTATTCAGACCCGCCTGTGCCCAGGAACAAGTTCGACTTTGCAATTTCAGTCAATTCGTTTATTCCTGAATTCATAGTGCATGGTACCAGGGGACTGGGGTCAGTGGGGCATTTTTACAACAACGACTATCGCTATGCGGATGCAAAATGCCAGGTCTCCCGCAATTTGAGGCTGCTGAAAAGAGGGGAGTGGACGCATCTGGCGGCAACATACGACAATGGTGAAATGCGGTTGTACGTCAATGGCGTGAAACTAGCCGAAAAGAAAATCAAGGTGGATGCTCCAATGATGCGCACGGATTTGCCTCTGTATCTTGGCGGTATGCGTGTGGAAGGTGAGAATGACAACCAGTTCTCCGCTGAAATGCTGGTGCGCACCCTGAAGGTCAGGCAAGGAGCTATGAACGAGCGTGAAGTGGCGTATGAGGCATGCAATCCTCCCAAGGGCATTATCTTGGAGGAGCGCATTGAATTGCAGGAGACGGACGCGTATTTCTCCGATGAATTCAGGGCAGGTGACCCTGACTTCAAGACACAGCCCCCAATAGTGAAGGAATATCTGGACAATCCTCCAAAGTTTGACAAGCAGGAGGAGAAGATGCTTGCCAGGCAAGTTCTGGACAAGGGGCGCGTTTCCTTGGAACTCAATAAAAAGAAATATGGCAAGATCCTTATCGAGCAGTCAACTGGCGGGCAGAAGGGCTCCTATCTTGCGCTGGACTTTGCCGCATGCGGGGCGCAGTTGTACCGCATCGGGCGTGGCAATCCAGACGTGTTCTGGCCTGAACCTGGCAAACTGAATCTGGAACCACACTACTTTGAGGGAATGAGGCGTATTCTGGCTGTGCGGCCAGACGCGAAGTTCCTCATTGTCATTCCAGTTACGCCGCCAAAGTGGTTCATGGAGCAGTATCCAGAGGAACTTGAGGAATACTACATGTCGGCAAAGCATCCCGAATTGGGCAAGAAGAAGTGGAAGGGCTTTGGCGGTCCATTTGCTTCGGAGATTTGGACTGCGATGGCGGAAAAACTGGTGTTTGACTTCATCAGCGCCATCGAGAGCAGTCCCTACGGCAAGTATGTGTTTGACTACAACATAAATGCGGGCGATGCAGGAGAATGGTACTGGCCTGGCATATTCGCGGGCGCTCCAGGCTACTCTAAGCGCACAAGGGAGGCGTTCCAGAAGTTCCTCAAGGCGAAATACAAGACAGTGGAGAAATTACGCCAGGCATGGAATGACGACAGCATCACATTTGAAAGCGCAGACGTGCCTGACATTCGCACCAGGTACAACACGGAGAACTTCCTTTTCCGCGATGAGAAAAAGGCAAAGAACTGCATTGACTACCGCATATTCGTGAATGAATGCACTTATGACAGCATGCGCCGCTTCGGCACCGCCGCGAAAAAGGCAGCACCAAACAAGCTGATCTCGACATACTATGGATATTCACTTTACTATTCCAGCAGAAACAACCATTTGATGTTTGACGGGCACCAGATGGTGGGCGATGTCCTGGAGAACAATTTCTTTGACGGAATAGCCAGTCCATTGGACTACATCCGCAGGCGTGGAGGCGAGGCTGGTGTCAATATCTGCGCCTATACGGGCACCGCGCTGCTGAACAACAAGTTGCTGTGGAGGGAGGAGGACTTGCGCACCCACTTGCACAAGCGTCTGGAGTACGGGCGCATTGCAACTGCGGCGGACACGGCTGAAGTTGTCAGGCGGGATGCTGCATACGCTATAGCGGGCAACTTTGCAATGTGGCTTTGCATTGCCATGGAGGGTGTGCACCACGGCTTCCACCAGCAGTCCAGCCTGGAGGCGGTGCGCGATGCTTTGCGTATTGCGAACCAGGCTGAATTGGAGATGCCCGCCTCCAATGCGGAGGTGGCTTTGGTATTTGACGAGAAGGATTCCCTTTATTCCCTGGCCGCAAAGTCCACGCCTCGCGTGGAAGGGGAGTTTGTGATGGAGCACACCTGGGGCACCTGGTGCAAGGCGCATCGCATGGGGGCGCCCTTTGAACTGCACTTGCTGCCTGATCTGGGCAATCCCAAAATGCCAGATTACAAGTTATACATATTCATGAATGCCTGGAATATCAGTGAGGCACAGCAGAAAATGATACAGGACAAGTTGTCCCGCAACCATGCCGTGGCGGTGTGGCTGTATGCGCCTGGCTACATCAGGAACGGGGCATTTGACTTGTCGGCGATGAAGTCCCTCACTGGATTTGACTTCACTGAAGAGAGACGTGAAATGACGCTGGGCAAAAGCAAGCCAGCAGTTGCCTCATCAATAATCACAGCTGGCTTTGCTGGCTTTGGCGAATACAGGCTTGGCCCCGTCTTCAATCTTAAGCCTGGCACGCATGAAACGCTGGTGTCGGAGGGGAAGCAGGTGCTGATGGCAAGCAAGGACAATGGCGCATTCCGTTCCGTATGGTGCATTCTGCCGCCTACGGCCTCGTTGCTGACTGGGCTTTGCGACTATGCTGGCGTGCATGTCTATTCTCGTTCGGGTGATGTATTCATCGCCAATTCAAAATACGCCATGCTGCATACCTCTGGCAATGCCCCGCGCGAGATAAGTTTCCCCAAGAGCGGCAATGTCACCGAATTGTACAGGAATGTGGATTATGGCAAAAAAAGCCGCATACAGGTAAAGCCAGACCTGCTTAACCAGACCTTCCTGTTCAGGTACGGCGTAAATTAGAGGTAGGCATGGTTGTTATGTGGGCGCGAGGTCGCGCGGCCAGGGGCCGCGCGTCAGGACGCGATGT
>JAFZZD010000374.1 GCA_017615955.1 Victivallales bacterium | reverse complement strand
GTCCTCATCGAGCCACCTAAGAAATAACACTCGCTAATGTGCGCCCCGAAACGGGGCGCACTCAAGTTGCCCTAGCGAAAATTGACGCTGGGAAAATAACTGCTTATATTGAAAACTTCTGCCCCTGAAGAGATTCAGGGGCTTTTATTATGCCCTGATGCACCTGAATTTCCGTGGTGCCCTGCCTGAATGTGAAGTCAGGCGTCCTTCCATACGTCCACTGATATGACTGGAACTGTGCCATTGCCTCTGGTGTGGGTACGGGCGGGGGCTGCGGGTAGTCGTCTATCTCAGCTTGAAGCATAATCGCGCTGCACACATCGCTAATAAGAACGCCAGGCACAAAGTCCGTGATGTTTTTCACAGGCACCCGCACTGAAGGCACCGTGGATGTAATAAACTCGCAATCTTCACAAATCTGCAATGCACGGGACAACCTACGCAAATCCGAATTGACCAGAATGCAGCCATGCGCCATGGCCGTGCGGGAATTGACTGCAAATGCGGAGCCTGACAATTTGTAATCCCCCGCGTAAATGCTACGTTGCCCACTCATACGCGCCTCAACGCCAAGTGAGCAGAGGGCGTCCTTGACAATGCCCACCAACTTGTCGGGATCATAGCCTTCACGTGGAACAAAGAAAGAATAGTTCAGATTTCCCTCATCGTGCACGACCGTGCCGCCGCCCGAAAAGCGTCGCAATATGCTGAGGCCATTGGCCTCGCACCAGGATATGTCCGCCTCCATCCACGGATTCTGGCTACGGCCAAAGACCACTGTTGGCGAATTGACATAGAAGAACAGTATCGTCTCGCCACAGCCTGACTTGTAAAAGCCATCCTCAATCGCTGCATTTGCGTATGGATTGGAGCTTTCTGAAATAAATACCTTCATTGTTCGCAGTGCCTGCGGCCTCAATGCATTTCCAATAGCAATGCCACTTCATCGCACTGCTCCTTTTTAGGGCAGGCGAGGCAGTCATTCTGCACCTTTGACGGGAATCGCATCAATGACACGACAAAGAAGCCCAGTCGCAGAAACAGATTCGGACGCATGGTCAAAGTAAACACCCTACGTGCATTGCGCTCCCTTGCCAAATCCAGCACGGCTGAAACCAAACGGCTTCCAAGGCCACGCCCCTCGCAATCTGTAGCGACGGTCAGAGAACGCACTTCCTCAAGTCCATTGTCAAAGTTCCTCAAGGCCACAGTTCCCACAATTCTTCCCTGGCTTTTCGCCACAATGAAATCATGCAGATTATCTGCAATATCCGCTTCTGTGCGAGGCAGAATCAGGCGTTTCAGCACAAATGGCTCAAATGAATGGACTATAGCCTTGACATCGGACATTTCAGGGCGACATATCTCCACATCAAGTGGGGCAGCTTCATCCACATGCATTCCACGCAGTCTTTCACGCGCCGCGGCACGCAGGGCCGCCATGTTTTCGCCTTTCATGGCATTCAGCACGTCCGCCACCTTGTCAGGTTTTGCGGGTACCGTTGCGCTTGCCAAAGTGCAGGGGCAGCCCTCCAATGTAATAAGCAGCACCTTGCAATCAAACTTTTCCATCAATGCGAGAAGCCCAGCAAAACCGCTTGCCCCGCTCCAGTCAATGCAATTCACTATGGGCAATTCAGCAGACGAGGCAAGTTCAAAATAGCGAAGGGCCTTTAGAAAATCGCTTCTTGAAAGAGTGCCATTGCCATACACCAGCATGGCATGCTGCCCGCCTATTTCTGCAAAGCCGCCCTGAACGGCTGCCTTATCCTCCAGCAACGGAAAAAAACGATTGGCCAAATCTTCTGGAAACACTGGCATTTTCATTCGGTGATTAGCACCTTGATTTCTGTTTCCTTGAATGAGTTGGGGATGAAGTCATAGAGTTCTTCGACTTCTTCGTTAAGCATGCGAATGCAGCCAAGACTGGCTGGCTTGCCGATATTCTCTGGCTCGGTGGTGCCATGTATGCCATATCCAGTCAAAGCCAGGTTAACTTCATCCACAGGTTTCAATCCAATCCAGCGTGTGCCAAGCACATTCTCGGGATCGCCGAAAGGAATAATCTTGCCCTCGTATGTCCAGGCTGGATTCATCTGCTTCTGGCTTACGATAAAGTTGCCAGAGGGTGTTCTGTCATGCCGTCCAGTGCTGATTTTATAAAAACGATACAACTTGTCATCAAGATAGAGGCAAAGCAGAAAGTCCTTCTTTGAGATTCTGATTGACCAGGTGCCGTCAATGTACATCAATGGATTGCCAGGGTAGATGATGGAGCTTGTGCGGGACAAGCTGTTTAGCTTCTGAAGAGCCTCCACCGTCGTGTTCAGTCTGTATGCGATTTTCGTCAGCTTGTCGCCTGCCACAATCACATAGCGCTTCTTTTCGGGGGCGGGAGCGCTTCCACTCATGAATACCTTGTTCACATTGTCAATGACCTGCGCGAATTCCAGCCAGGAAGGTGAATATTCCTCGAATTTCTCCAGTCCAGAATACGCAGTCTTCCTGGAAGCAAGCAGCTTTTCCTCCTGGAATTCCTGCTTTGCCTGAGCAAGGAGTATCTGCAAATCGCCTGAAATGGCAGGTTCATTACCAGGCGCGGCAATTGGCGGCGGCAATGCAGGCGCGGAATCTGGAATCTGTGGTTCTACACTGGGAGCCGTCTTACCTTGCCCCACAAAATACGGGGCAAGCCTGGTGCTCCATATATGCCAGCAGCACCATGACAAACCTACTATCACAGCAAGAATAAAAAGATATTTGATGTGCTTGTAGTTAAACATTCTTACTCCTTGTTCCCAGAAACAATCCAAGCCAGGCTTGCGTACTCAAGTTTGCAGGCTCTCGAATGTAATTTTGTGAATCTCACGTGTGACCTTGTTGGCATTCCCGCGTGTGCCAAGCCTGCACTTATCCGCGTTCCCTTGTTGGCATTCCCGCTTGTGCCAAGCCTGCACTTATCCGCGTTCCCTTGTTGGCATTCCCGCTTGTGCCAAGCCTGCACTTATCCGCGTGCCCCTGCCGCATTTCAGCATTTGCTATGCAGACATCCCCTTGAATGCCACGCCAACACTTGTCCGCGCGAACCCTCACCGACAGCAAGCGTATGCTATGCCGACACTTCCGTGTGTAGTGAACAGACATTCTCGCGCGTAGGTCTTTATGTGTGCACACATGGGGTGGGGGACGGGTTACCGT
>JAFZZD010000373.1 GCA_017615955.1 Victivallales bacterium | reverse complement strand
TCGAACCCGGCGTCACCGTGAAATCACGCGACGGCAAAAAGATCGATCCGGCGAATTATACTGTCAAATATAAGAACAACACGAACGTCGGCACGGCGACCATAATCGTCAGGCTGCGCGGCAGCTACAGCGGCACGCTGAAAACCACCTTCAAAATTGTTCCGAAAGAGACAAGAATCGAGAGTGTTCAGACGTCCGGCAACAAACTGATCGTGACGTGGAAAAAGCAGTCTGTGCAGACAGACGGCTATCAGATCGAATACGCCCGCAACGCCGCCTTCACCAAGGGCACCGTCACCGTCACCATAAAGGACCCGAAGGTGACCGTCGATTCTCTCGACGCAAAGAAAGCCGGCACCTATTACATCCGCATTCGCACCTATGCGAAGCAGAACAGCGACGTGCTGCACTCCGCGTGGAGCGAACCGTTCAAGATTGAAAAGCAGAAATAAAGCTGAATCGTTAACGCCCCGCAAAATGCGGGGTGTTTTTCTGTGCTTTTTAATAAAATGTCTCGTGATTTGCCTTGACATTTTGTCTATTTTCCTCTATAGTTAAAAAGACTAAAGGAGAAAGGAAGTGGGTTCTTTGAGTAAAGCAAGCGATCTCGGCGGAAAAGTCAAATGGCTGTTCAACGAGATCAAAACCCATTGGAACACCCCTGCGCCCGGCAAATACGTCCCGTACAAAGAGTATAAGGACGTTGTGATCTCGGTCGGCAGTAACTACGCGGGCTCCAAAACGCTGGAATACATTGCGTTTGCCGTCAAAATAGAAGTAGTTGGTGCCGCATTCGTCAAAGCACCAGTATTCATTGCACGCATAGCCCATTGCTTCCTTTGCCAGCGGACGCAGTTCGTCCTCAATGCAGCCTAGTCCTATTGGGCCTGGCATAGTGCGGGCAATTATTGCCTTCCCCTCTGATGACTTGATTTTTGGCGGCTTGGCGCCAATCAGCAACTGATATGCTGCATTGAATTGCTTTGTGGCGAAGGCGCGGAATTCCGCAATGAGGTTTTCATTGTCAATCGCAGTGGCGGCAGATGCCATTGCCAGCTCACTCCAGGCTGCCAGTCTCTGTGCGCGAATCATTCGCATCTCTGGTTCGTTGTCTTCCAGTTTAAGTGCCTCCAGGCATTTGTCCCGCACAATCAGCTTCCAGTCCTGTGCGGCACGCTGCGCTCGTTGCAGAGCTGGACGGCGTGTCACTGTATCGACTGCCAGTGCTGCCGCGAAGGAGGCCCCGGTATTCAGAGCAACTGGCGACAGCTTGTCAGGCGTGTCGTTGCTGGTATGATAGAAATAGCAGCGGGGATAAGTCGTAAGTGGCTCTTCCCAAAGCGAACCGTAAAACAGATTCCACGCTGGACCAAACATGGGGTCTTGCATTAGGTCCTCGTTGTTCTTCGAGGCCTCCTTGACCTCAAATGAAATGCCGCTTGCCTTGGAGGCGAGCTCCAGATATTGTCTGGCTGCTGAATGCTGGTTGGATGGATGTATGTTAAGGCTGCGGCGCAGGACAAAGTGCTCCTTGAAGCCCTCCGCTTCGCTTCGCCCGAACGAGTCCAGCGAAACGCCACCCAGCGCATTTTTCATCTCGTCTTTGTGAGACATGCCCCAGGCATAAAGACTGAAGTTCTCCAGACCATGGAAGAAACGAATGGAGTATTCAGGTTGAGGTAGCTTGCCTTCCTTGATGAGACGGGACAATGTCCGCGCGATTTCCAGGCAACAGGAGACTCCTGCCACATTGTTTGTGGCGTGTGGCTCGTATGCGTGTGCTGTAATGAAGAAGCAGCGCTCTGATTTTCCTTTCAGTACCGCTGTCACAGCAGGTGCCTTTCCTTCATACGTCCTGGTCTTCATCAGGTATTTCACGGGAATGGGTCCCTTTTCGGCGTAGCGTGCCATCAGGTCGCGGGCGGTGCGTGGCGTCAGCGAGAAGCCACAGCATGTGCGGTCGCGATAGTCTATCTGTCCTGCGCCGAACAGGTCATTGTACCAGCGGCGGGTGTCGTCCAAAGACGGATGAATTGGCTGGAGATTGACAGTTGCCATGAATGCCAGGCAGCCCCTGTCCATGAGTTTTCGTACAATTGTGCCATTGGGCATTTTTGTGATCAGCGGGACGATTTTCCGCAGATCCCCAGCTTCTGGCAGTTCATCGTAGGGAATTATGCTTGCCTTCTGGATGCCCTTGCTGTCATTGGAGAATGGCACGACGCTATATGTGCATTCCTTGTAGTCGGCGATGCGCAGCCCGTCGATTTCCGCCCATGCGTCTTCCACGTCCCAGGCAAGAGGAAAATGCCTGTCGGCGTAAACAGTCTTGCCGTCTGCCGGGAAATCAAGCACTTCGGCCTCTAGCCCGAATGACTTGTACTGTTTTGCCAGGAAACTGATGCCTTGCGCGTATGAGGAATAACTTAACTTAAGCGGGAACTTGCGGAATTGCTCCGCAAAGGACTGAATTGCCTCGCCGCTGATGGATTGCTGCAACAGTTGAAAAAGTGCTTTTGATTCCATTGTAGATTCCTGTTCTTTTATTTGTGTTGGTCTGTCAGATGCCGTAGAAATCGTAGGATATCGCGTTTTGGCCCGCTGATTTTAGCAGCAGATTATGTGCGCCTTTTGTGAGCGGGGGCACCGGAATGTCCAGCGTCAACTTTTGATATGGAACGACTTTGACGGGCAGCTTTTTCCCGTCCAGCCAGACTTCCATGTCTGGGTTCAGCCTGAAGTCATCAAAGTCAAACAGCAAGATGCTCAAGCACAGTTTGCTGCTTCCAGCTGGCATCAGCGGCCCGTCTTTCAGCTGGAAGGTATTCAGCCTCTGCCTGCCAGGCTTCAGGATGAAGCTCCAGTTGTTCAAGACCTGCTCCGATGTACCGTTTACAACCTTTGCTGGCTTCCAGATGCCTCCCTGATAAGCACTGTCATAGACCAGAACACTCAAGGTGTTCCGACCTTTCGCTGCGGCATCTCCTAGCGGAAAACTGAATGGCTTGTCCCATCCGTCATGGTGCCCGATGTATTTGCCGTTCAGCCAAATCCATGCCTGCTCGTCAACTCCCTCGAATACAATGCGTGGATTGTCCAGCTCCTTCAGGTCGAAGGTCTTTCTATACCAGGCGGAACCGTCATAAATATAGCCTTGTGATTCCCAAGTTCCAGTGTTGATTTTTGGCCATGCTGTGTCATTGAAGTCCTGCTGCGCCTCCATGGGAACACTGCCAATGTCAATTTGCGGCATTTCAGGTTTCTCCACAGTGTGGGACAGCGCTAGTGTTTTGTAATCTGGTAACGAAGTCGCTTCGTTCTTTTGCATGGCCATGACACATTCGACAATGGCGCGGCGCATAAGGTCCAGCCGTATGCATTCCCATGGGCTGCTGCCAGTAGTGTTATGATCACTGAAGTTGTAGTTAAGGCAGGTGTTCCGCAGCATGTTTCGCAGTGCCTCGGCCTTTGCCCTGGCGGTGGAATGTGGTGCCTTGCCAATTGCCTCGTCCAGCAGTCGCAGGTACTGCCTGTCCACCACCGAGCCGCGGAAATCCTCGGAGCGTACAGTCAGCAGCGGCTTGTTTACGCCGCTCATCACAGATTGGTCGTGGGTGGTGGAGGCTCCTCCCATGTTGGGCCTGTGCCTGTAGTATTCGTGGTCATAGCACATGTATTCGCGGAGATTTCCCCTTGCACCATGTGCCCAGGAATGATAGCCGTTCAGGAAACGCCCGCCTACGCTGTAGGAATAGATGTGCTTTTTTGTGCCGAGTTCCGTGATTTGGTCGGCGGATTTCCAGCTGAGCTTTCCGCGCACGCCCTGGACATCAAGGTATGGATTGAAGCGCTCCACTGTGGCGTAGCAGTTGCAGCGGTAGGAGGTCTTGACGCCTGGCATTCCATTGACCAACTGGTACAATTTGATTGCGCTGGAAATGGTCTGCTCGGAGGGAACGTGAAGTCCAACGCCCATTTCCCCGCCAAAGTCCACCAGAATGCCTGGCAGTCCCTTCTTTTGTGCGCGGTCCCGAAGAAACTCGTAGCTTAGCTTGACAGCCTGGCAGTATTCCTTGGAAAATGGCTTGAATGGCCCTTGGTTGAATGGCTCTTTTTTTGAGGCGATGCTCATAAGTCCAATCCAGGGCGTCTTGACTGGAAAGTCAGCCTTGATGAATGCGTCCAGCCACTCATCGTAGCGTTTTTCATCGTATGCTCCGACGCTGACTACTTTCACTGGCATTCCGTTCTGGTCCAGTTCGAACCTGCTGCTGGTCGGCCATGCCATGCGCAGGTGCGCCGTGGTGCAGCCCAGCTCTTCCTTGGCGAAGCGCATCAGGTCGGCAGCGTATGGTCCCTCTATGCCATCGCCGTCCATTGCGATGTAATGGTCATTCAGTTCTGGCAGCTTCAGTGGATGGATGGTGACTTCCACTGGCAGTTTTTCCGTATGGCCATCTGCGGTCACCTCGATGTTTACACTGTACTTGCCTGGACGCGCTGGCCCCTTCAGGCGCAGTCGCCAGGAATACGAGTAGAATGGCTTCAAATCAATTGGCATCGACGGCAGCAGATGGTTGGCTCCGATCCAGGCACGACGTTCTGATGGTGTGCTATGATGGATGTACATGATGTTGTACAGCTCGCCTTGCAGACCGTTCAGTTTTACAGTGAGCTTGTGGATTGCCTTGTCTCCTGTGCGCACGAAGAATGTGCCTGACAGCATCTCACCAGATGCGCCGAACAGCTTCAGCGGGCTTTTTTGCTCTGTCTCTGAAGGCAGTGTGTTTGGCTCCACGTTGTCATCGGGATTCTCCCTGGGGAAGACGGCGAATGGCGTTTTCATCGGGAAGGACTGCTGCCTTGGCTTTTCAAGCACCAGGAACTGATTGTATTTCTCTTCACGGGCTATGCGCTGTCGTTTCAGCAGTTCCCTGGCTTCCTGGTCATTGGCTGGAAATAGCAGTATGTAGTTTAGCACCATGATTTTCTGAGGATCGGCGACGAATTCCAGCTTGATGCCAGTGTCCGTCGCCTCTGCTTCGGCTTCTATATCAAAGAAAATCAGGTCCTTGAAGTATGTGCGGTAGAAGTTGTCATCCTCGTCTGCCATCCTCCGCATTAGGACATCGCGGTCTTGCTCTGCCGCGTTTCTGCGGAAAATCTCCTTGCCGTTGATTTTCACGCAGCCGCTGGTGGGTTCGTGCTGGTGCGAGGC
>JAFZZD010000372.1 GCA_017615955.1 Victivallales bacterium | reverse complement strand
GGGGCCGCGGGCATACAGGCGGCAATAGACTTCCTGACGGCTGGCTGCGGCGCCGATATACAGAGCGCCACGCCTTCCAAAAGCCCTGAAGAGTTGCGCCGCATAGTGCTGGACTTGCAGTGCGTGCAGGTGCTTAAGACTGTGCTGGACAGGATGGGCGACCTTGCGACCCGCATGGGCAGGCAGTTCAATGAAATATGCAAGATGAATGGCGAGCAGATGACAGGCAAGATCATGGACTTCACGGAACGCAGTTTCGTGTCTTCAGGAGAAATAGGGGAGTTCATTGGTGACTGCGGCATAATGAAGCTGCTTGCCAGAATGGATTTTTGCAGGGAGCTGACGGCGGTTTTCCGCCAGCTTTCCTCCAGGATGTTTGACAATGAGCAGGACCGCATCCGCCTGGTGGAGGCGGCCCAGGAGCATCTTGATGGCATTGTGGAGGAGGAATACGAGAGTGACGAGGACCAGGATGATGAAGAAGGCGGCAAAGGAGGTGGCAGATGAGCGCACCCAAGTGGCTGGATTCCATCATCCGCGAGTTTGGCGAGGCATTGTCGCTGAAGAACTTTGGCCTGAATGAAAAGGGTGCGGCCGTGCTGCGCTTTGAGACAGGCTCGTCGCTGCGCTTCGAGTATGCCTTTGATTCCCTGGTGCTGGCGATGGTGGTGCCTTCCACGGATGAGCCGGAGCAGGTGCGCCGCGCTCTTCTGTATTCCCAGCCTGAACGGAGGCCTGGCTTCAGGCTTCGGGTCGCGTATCTTGCCAGGAGCGGGAGCGTGATGATGGCGGCGCGCCTTTCTGAACGGGAGGTCACTCTCGCCTCGATAAACACGGTTTTCAACGAGTTGTGGAACCTTGCTGAAGACTTCAGGAGGCGCAGCTTATGAATGTAAGAAGAACAACAGAATCCATACGCTTTGACAAGGGGATTTCCGTGGCGGAGTATGCCCAGGGCGAGGTGGGGCATTCCGCCAGGGAGAACCAGGAGCAGGCCTTGCTGCCCGGCTCAACCACTGTCAGCGAGGCTCTGTCCAACATTTTTCCGGAGGGCCAGAGTGTCGCTGGAGAGATCATGAGCGCATTGGTGGCTGGCAATTCGGCGTTCCTCAGAACTCCGAGCGGCTTCAACCAGATTGCCAGGGAGACCATCAGGCTTCTGCGCGGCAAGAATACGCCGGCTGCGCAGCGCGCCGTGCGTGAATTGGATGCATTGTTGGCGGACACGGAACTTTTCGAGCAGTATCGTGCTGCTCTTTTGGAATCATAGAGATGCTATCTAGACTGACAAATTTCAGCAACGTATTCAGCAGGTTCGGCGACTTGGTGCTGGCATTGCTGGTTGTGTGCATCATCGGGCTGCTGATCATTCCGCTGCCCACGAATATTGTTGACCTGCTCATCGCAACAAACATCATGATTTCCACAGTGATGCTGATGCTGTCGCTGTATCTGCCGCGTGCCTTGAACTTCTCCACATTCCCGTCCATGCTGTTGTTTACCACCCTGTTCCGCCTGGCGTTGAACGTCACCACCACCCGTCTTATCCTGCTGAGGGGAAATGCCGGTGAAATCATCTACACGTTCGGCAACTTCGTGGTCGGCGGCAACTTCGTGGTTGGCGCGGTCATATTCCTCATCATCACCATCGTGCAGTTCGTGGTCATTGCAAAAGGTGCGGAACGTGTGTCTGAAGTCGCGGCGCGTTTCACATTGGACGCCATGCCGGGAAAGCAGATGTCCATTGACGCGGATTTGAGGGCAGGCGCCATTGACCAGGAAACCGCCAAGATGCGCAGAAACGAGCTGGCCAAGGAATCCCAGTTGTACGGCGCCATGGACGGTGCCATGAAGTTCGTCAAAGGCGATGCGATCGCAGGATTGATCATGACCGCCATCAACGTGGTGGGTGGTATATGCATAGGCGCCTTCATGAACGGCATGGAAGTGATGAAGGCCATCCAGAAATATTCCATTCTGACCATTGGCGACGGTCTGGTCTCCCAGATCCCTGCGCTGCTGGTGTCCATCACCGCAGGTGTCATAGTCACCCGTGTCGGTGATGAAAACAACAAGCCTCTGGGCCAGGATATCATAGACCAGTTCTTTGCCCAGCCCAAGGCAATCCTGCTGGGTTCCGTAATGCTGGTGTGCATAGGTCTCATACCTGGCTTCCCCAAGATTCAGATATTCGGCCTTGCCTTGTTTGTGGCTGCGGTGGGCTGGAGCCTTAATTTGAAGGCCAAGATTGCGGCTGCCAGGAAGGCAAAGGCGGAGGATCCATTGGCGGCTGCCGCGCCTTCCGAGGGAAACCAGCCCAGACCAAAGAAGAAGGAGGGGGACGACTTCTCCATGGTGGTGCCCCTTACTGTCGATATTGACGCGGACATTCGCGGCGCCTTGACATACGAGGAATTGAATGACCAGATCATGACGATACGCCGTGCCCTGTACCATGACCTGGGCGTGCCGTTCCCTGGCATCAACCTCAGTTTGAACCCGGCCATGAAGGAAGGGCGCTACCGCCTTCTTGTGAACGAAGTGCCCGTGTCGGAGGGCGCATTGCGGAAGGGCTGGCTTTTCGCGCTGGAGAATGCTGACAACCTGGAGGCCACGGGCATTTCCTACGAGAAAGGCAAGGCGTTCCTGTCCGGATATGAGACCAACTGGGTGAAAGAGGAGTTCAAGGCAAAACTGGACGAGAGCGGAATACGCTATCTGAATCTTAACGCGGTCCTGACCTATCACCTGTCAGGTGTTCTGCGCAGGTATGCCCACGAGTTCCTGTCCTTGCAGGAGACCAGGCTTTTGTTTGACCACATGGAGCGTGAGGCGCCTGAACTGGTGAAGGAAGTGCAGCGTGTCCTGCCTTTGCAGAAGATCACGGATGTGCTGCAGCGTCTGGTTCAGGAAGGCATCTGCATCAGGGATTTGAAGCGCATAACCCAGACTCTCATAGAGTGGGGGCAGAAGGAAAAGGACACTGTGCTGCTGGTGGAGTATGTGCGCTCGTCCTTGTCCCGTTATATAAGCTACAAGTTCTCCGGCGGGCAGAACATTATGGCGGCCTATTTGCTGGATCCTCAACTTGAGGAACTGATACGCAAGTCCGTGAGGCAGACCTCGGGCGGCAGCTACCTGGCCATGGATCCCTCCACAGTGCGCTCGATATTGGCCGTTGTGAAGAAGAACATAGGCGACCTGGCGAAGATCCCGCAGAAGCCCGTCATCATAGTTTCCGTGGACATACGGCGCTATTTCCGCAAGATGATAGAAAAGGACTACTACGAGCTGCCGGTGCTGAGTTTCCAGGAACTGTCCCAGGAAATCAATATCCAGCCATTGGGGAGGCTTAAGCTGTGAATCTGATATTGAAAATAGTCCAGGGTCCCAACGCCGGGGCTGAGGTTGCCTTGATAGAAGGCGTGAATGTCAAGCTGGGCAAGAGCGAGGAGTGTGACATTGTGCTCAACGACCAGACCTTGCCAGACGTGGTCTGCGAGATAGAAGTGGGTACGGAGCGCGTGATGATGCTGCTTCCCGGAGGCGCACAGGAGCGCATGGAGCCATATCGTGTGAAGGTGTTCGAGACCACTGCGATTGCCATCGGCCCTGCTGACGAGGCCTGGGGGCCGCTTGTCTGGCCTGATCCTGAAGAGGAGAAGGAGGAGGAACCGCAGGAACCAGAGGAGGTGGCACCGCCGCCGCCTCGTTTCAGGAAATTGCAGAT
>JAFZZD010000371.1 GCA_017615955.1 Victivallales bacterium | reverse complement strand
GTGTGCCTAGCGGTAAGGCAACTTGAGTGGGCGCCGCCTCGGCGCCCACATTCTACACGAACTTGGCTGCGCCTCGTGCGCCTGTGAAGCTGTCTGTCACCTCTATGTCGAAGTTTGTGTATTTCTTGATTATGGCTGGCCAGACGGGGCTTTTGGCGGGACCGCCCGCCAGGACGACGCGCCTGGTCTGTACTGGCAGCTCCAGCTTGACAAGGGACTGCGCGAAGAGTTTTGCGCAGCCGTTCATGATCGCCCTGGCCAGGCGTTCCTTTGGCAATGCGGGCACTGCGTCTGACAGCATGTCGATTTCATCGTCGCAGTCATCGCCAGCAGCCTGGGCAAGTTCGTTGAACAGCCTGTACTTTTCCGCTGCGTCCGAGGAGATGTGCTCTGTTACCAGCTTCTCCACCTTTTGCCCCAGTCCCTGTATGGAGAACATGGCGCCGTATGGGCCGCCTTCCTGGGTGAGGAATGGATCGCACAGCAGATTGTGGCTGATGATCCAATTCCTGTCGGCGACTGGAACGAATGCGACCCAGGATGTTCCGCATGAAAGCAGCATTTCGCCTTCCTTTGTTATGTTGCAGCCACGTGCGGCGGAGGGGTGGTCGAATGCGCCAGCATATATCCTTGCGCCTTTTGCGATGCCAGTGGCCTTTGCCGCCTGGTCCGTGATTTCACCAATGCAAGTGCCAGGTGCGACCAATGGGCTGAGCTGCTCACGCCTGATGCCTAGCCTCTTAATGAAGTCCTGGTGGTATGCCTTGTTTTCCTGCTCCACCAAGTGCATTGTGGTGGCGGTGGAGTAGTCCATTGCGTGCTTTCCGCAGAGGGCGAATACAAGGTAGTCCGTGCAAATGCCAATCCACTTGGCGTTGTCAATCAGTTCTGGCTTGTTTGCCTTCCACCATGCGATATGCGCCAGCGGGAATGAATCCAAACAGGGCCAGCCAGTGATTTGCCGCAAGTCAGCCTTGCTTATACCGGCCAGGCATTCAGGAACATGCCCGATGCTGCGCTCGTCCAGCCAGGAGATTATTTCGGATGGCCTGTCATCCTTGTCAAGCATAAGCGTGGAACCTGCCGCGCCAGAGATTGCAATGCCCTTTATGTCTGCGGCGTAATTCCCCGCCACCTTTGCAAGCAGTTCAAACAAGGCGTCCCTGTATGCGATGGCGTCCATTTCCACCCTGTTGCTTTGCCGTAAAAGCTCCAGTTGCTTTTCTCCAGTTGCCAGCGTGTTGCCCGCCTCATCCAGCAACGCCGCCTTGAATGCGCTGGTGCCAGCGTCTATGCCTATGCGATATCTGCCGTTCATTTCTGTGAGAATCTATAAAAACTCTGCGTCTCTGCGCCTCTGCGCCTCTGCGTTAAAAAGGAGCGTCTCTGCGTTTATGGTTAGATGCGATGGTGTGGGATGCCCATGAACAGTGCCAGGTCGTCCCAGAATGAGGCTGGCACGTCATAGCACAGTGCGCTGTGGTGTGTTCCGCCCAGTTGGCTGTAGGCTGGCAGGAAGTCCGCCAGGTTCTTGCCAGGCCTGAAGAGTCCGCTGATCTGCTTGTGGCCTGTTTCCTGGAATGGAAGCAGTTCGCCTTCGGTGGTGATCAGTTCCAGCTTGTCGTCTGGTCCAGGTGCCAGGTTGGCGATTGTGACCTTGCCTGGCTTTATGCTGCCAGTGAGCGTCAGCGGATATGGCTGGGGCAGGAATGAGGCCTGCTTGACACGCAGCATGGCATTGTCCAGCAATGCGGAATTGACCTCGCCCATGTGGGAGATGTAGATGCGCCCGCATTTCCAGTCTGGGCAGAACATTTCCGTGAATGTGGTTCTGTCGATGGACTTCATGATTGCGCCGATCCAGGCGGCGTCCAGCACATCGCCTTCGCCTGCATAGCCAATGCCTCTGGACATTGCATTGCACGCCTCTATGAATGGCGTCGTTGGAACGCCGTATTTGTGAGAGTCCAGGAAGTTGCAAGTGAATGCGGTGAGCTTTTCCTTTTCGATGAAGTTGCGCACCATGAGGGAGCTGATGGCATTGATCCTGTAGGTCTCGTCATTCGCTTCGCCTGTCATGGGCACTGCCTTTAGTGCTGTGATTTCATCTGCAATTGCCGCCTCGTCTGGCATTATGGCGTGTTTTTCCTGGCAGAAGTTGATGGTTTCGATGCCATTGTCCTGCATTGCCTGGGCTGAAATGCAGAAGTCACCCATTCCCTTGAAGTCGCCGCCGATGCGACCGACACGGCTGTGCCTGAAGGCATTGGCGACCGACGCTGCGCGTGCCACCTCCAGCAGTTTCTCCAGCACCTTGGATTCAGACCAGTGCCCAGCAATCACCTTGTATGGTGCGCGTCTGCGGCGTAGGCGGTTTGCCAGATCCTGGACGCCGTGGATGCCATGGTTCGTCATGAGGGTGGAGTGGTCTGCTGGATATTCATAGTCTGGTGTTGTGTCCAGCATTATGATGGGAAGTCCAGCCTGTGCCAGCAGTTCCTCAGCCTCCAGCGATGGGGAATATGCCAGATGCAATGTCACAATCGCCTCTGCGCCGCCTTCCTGGAATTGCGTCATGGCTTCCTTGACCTCATCGCAACGGGCGCAGACTGGCGCCGCGATGAGGGAGCATCCCATGGCGCGCAGCTTGTCGGCTATGGTGTTTGCGAATGCGGCGACTTTTTCATCGTATGTAGGGCATACATCGCGGTAAAGTTGTAGATACAGTGGCAGAAAACCTAATTTCATTGTTGTGTTCCTTTTTTGTTATATGGCTGTCGCAAAACCATTATGTGAGCGCCGAAGCGGCGCTCACTTAGGTTGACCAACCTTTAAGGCAAAGCCCCAGACAATACCGCACAGGTTGGCCAGTTTGTGCAGTTATGCAACAGATGAAAACAGGCAAATTGTTCAACCTGAGTGAGCGCCGCTTCGGCGCTCACATAATGGCCTCGCAACGTACCCATTAAAATTATGAGTCTTGTATTTTGTATTTGATGTCCTGGCAGTCTGGATCCAGGTCGTACAAGTGTTCCGACCAGAGGTATTTCCGTGTCTCCTCCACAACTTTGTTGCTTAGGAAGAGGAGGGAGACTATGTTGGGGAACACCATGAAGCCGTTTGCCAGGTCGGAGAAATCCCACACGATGGCGATGGAGCCGATGGAACCCAAAAACGCCGCGATGACAAACAGCACTCTGTAGCCGATGATGGCTGCCTTTTTCTTGCAGATGAAAAGCACGCACTGCTCGCCATAATAGCACCAGCCAAGAACGGTGGTGATCGCAAAGGCGAAGATTGAGAATGCCAGGATGTACTTCCCGCAGTAGGGGATCTCCTCGAAGGCGGCCTGGGTGAGAAGCTGGTTGTTGGCTATGTCGATGCTGTCATTGGCGATTGCGCTGGACACGATTACCAGCCCCGTCAGTGCGCAGATGACAATGGTGCAGGCAGTGCCAGTGTAGGACACCAGACCCTGGCGCACTGCATTGCGGGCCTGCGCCGTGGCCGCCACAATGGGTTCCGAACCCATGCCCGCCTCGTTGGAGAACAGGCCACGCGCTATGCCGTAGCGTGCCGCCAGCATAAGCCCATATCCCGCCAGACCGCCTGTCACCGCCTTTGCACTGAAGGCGCTCTTAACTATGACCGCAATCGCCTCGGGCAGCACCTTGACGTTGATGATTAGTAGCGTGAAGCAGCCAAGCAGGTAGATTGTGGACATAAGCGGCACCAGTTTGGTGCAGACGGAGGCAATGGACTTCAGACCCCCGATCACCACCAGTGCAATGACTATTGCCACTGCAAGGCCAGTGATCCAGCTTGGCACGGAGAATGTCCTGTTGACTATGGCAGCTATGGCATTGCTCTGCACCAGGTCGCCTGTGCCTATCACGGCAATGGCCCCCGTTATGCTGAACAATATCGCAAGCCAGCGCATGCCTAGACCATTGTATATGGTGTACATTGGGCCGCCATGCACCTCGCCCTGGCTGTCCTTGCCCCTGTATTTCACGGCCAGCAGCGATTCTGCATATTTCGTGGACATGCCGAATATGCCCGTCATCAGGCACCAGAACACCGCACCAGGCCCGCCCATGGTTATGGCAGTCGCCACGCCGATGATGTTGCCAGTGCCAATGGTGGAGGCCATGGCGACGGCCAGCGCGGACACAGGCGATATGTTGCCCTGGCTGTCTTCCTTGCGCTTGATTATGATGCCGAATGCCTTGATGAGATGCCTCTGGACGAACCTGAGCCGTATGGTGTAGAAGATGTGCGTGCCAAGAAGCAGCACCAGCAGCGGCGGTCCCCAGATGAAGGAATCTGCCCAGGCAATCCAAGAAGATAAAGTCTCCATTTTCAGAAATCAGTGCTTTTTTGCAATAATGTAAGGTCAAAACAGTAAAATCAAGGCAAATTGGCCTGATTTTAGTAGTAGCGACGGCCTTAGCGTAGCGTACCCCGCCGTCGCACCAACAGCGAGCCTCACGCAACTGCCATGTAACGCTAGCGATGCGTAGTAGCGACGGCGTCCCGCCGTCGCACCAACAGCGAGCCTCACGCAACTGCCATGTAACGCTAGCGATGCG
>JAFZZD010000370.1 GCA_017615955.1 Victivallales bacterium | reverse complement strand
GGTGCGGGATGTCCAAGGCTTTGCCCTGTCGCTTGTTCAACCTGAGTGAGCGCCGCTTCGGCGCTCACATAAAACAGCAAATCCAACACAATTATGAACATAGATGAAGTCATTGAAAAGGCAGGTGTCCTAGTAGAGGCATTGCCGTATATACAGCGTTTCAATGGTGCACGTGTGCTGGTGAAGTTTGGCGGCAGCGCCATGGAGGATCCGGAGGTCACCAGGCGCGTATTGAAGGACATTGCGTTCATGGCGGCTGCCGGCATGAGGCCCATCATCGTCCATGGCGGCGGCAAGGCGATCAGCGCCGAGTTGAAGAGGCTGGAGATACCCACACGCTTTGTCAATGGCCTGCGATACACATGCCCCCGTACAATAGAGGTTGTGGACAAGGTCTTGCACAAGGTCATCAATGCTTTCCTGGTGGAGACGCTTATCGGCTACAAGGCCAATGCCAAGGCCGTCTCCGGCAAGGACATATTGCGGTGCCGCCGCATAATGACGCCGGATGCCACCACAGGCGAAATGCTGGACATTGGCTTTGTCGGCGAAGTTGTGAATGTGGATACGCAGCAGATAGACTGGATGCTGAATCGCGGCGAAATACCCGTGATAACGCCATTGGCTTGCGACATGTCTGGACAGGTCTATAACATCAATGCCGACATGGCGGCATGCGCCATAGCCGCGCAGCTGAAGGTGGAGAAGCTGTGCTTCTTGAGCGATGTGCCCGGTGTGCTGCGCGATCCCGCCGATGCGAATTCCCTTATTTCCACGATACACATTGACGATATTCCGCAGCTTGCCAAGGAAGGCGTGATTTCGGGCGGAATGCTGCCCAAGCTGGACAGTTCAGCGCAGGCAGTCAGGGCAGGCGTGGGCAAGGTGCACTTGAATGACGGTCGCCTGGCACATTCGCTGCTGCTGGAGATATTCACCGATCATGGCGTAGGTACAGAGATTGTGCCGTAGTTACTCTTATCCACAGATTGACGCAGATTGACACAGATTGAAATAAATTTAATTAAGGAATGTTTATGCAGGAGATTACATCGATAGGTTTGCACGGAAAGTCGTTGTTGCGGCTGGCGGACATTACGGACCAGCAGATGCTGGCATTGGTAAATGCGGCAATCGCATTGAAGGCCCGCAAGAAGGCTGGTATTCATATACAGAATCCGCTCATCAAGGGAAAGAACATAGCGTTGATATTCGAGAAGTCCTCCACCAGAACACGTTGCGCCACAATCAACGCAATCAGGGACGAAGGCGGCAATGCCGAATACCTGGGCACAGGTGACATTCATTTCGGCAAAAAGGAATCCGTAAAGGACACGGCGCGTGTGCTGGGACGCATGTTCGACGGCATCCTTTTCCGGGGCTTTGCGCAAAAGACCGTGGAGGAATTGGCCCAGTATTCGGGTGTGCCAGTGTGGAATGGCCTGACTGATTCCTGGCATCCAACCCAGGTTCTTGCGGATTTGCAGACCATGCAGGAGCATTTCGGATATTTGATGGGACTGACATTGGCGTTCGTAGGCGATGGGCGCAACAACATGGCGAATTCCCTTATGGTAGGCTGTGCCAAGGCTGGCGTGAATTTTGTTGATGTGTGCCCTCCTGAGCTATCACCTGAAGAGGATGTTGTGGAGTTGGCCACCGGCATAGCCAAGCGCAATGGCTGCACAGTGAGCGTGTCCCATTGCCCCCAGGAGGGTGTCAAGGGCGCGAATGTGCTTTATACGGACGTGTGGGCCTCCATGGGCGAAGAAGCTGTTTTCCAGCAGAGGCTGAAGTTACTTAGTCCATTCCAGGTGGACATGGCAATGTGCCGGCGCACTGGCAACCTGGAGAACGGCAAGCTCATCTTCCTGCATTGCCTGCCTGCTTTCCACGATGCCAACACCGAGGTCAGCAAGGACACGGGGGCACTGGAGGTTACGGACGATGTGTTCGAGGCGCCGTTCTC
>JAFZZD010000369.1 GCA_017615955.1 Victivallales bacterium | reverse complement strand
GAATATGACGCCAAGGTTGGCAAGCACATCCACACTGTCACTGTTGGAGATCAGGAAATTCTTCACGCTGGGAGAAAGTCCCATCAATGCGCCTGCCGCAATATAGCCAATGACCTTGGGCCATCCCATATAGTGGAACAGCGCCGCCGCAAAACCTGCCATCAGCATGACTGCCGCCAGGTCCTGTACCAGGCCTATTTTGCTGAATACTGCCGCCGCCAGAAAAAACATAGCCCCCGCCTGAATACTACTTGCGCTTCAGTTCAATCAGTTCGGCGCGTTTCTTCCACTGCTGGTAAACATACTTCATCGGGATTACCAGGCCATTCTCCATGAGTTCCGAGCCAGTATAGTCCTTGCCATTGAAGGTGTAGGTGCAGTCAGGGCAAAGCGCCACTGGATAGATGGTGCGCTCCTCCACCTGATCGCTGGCAATGTACTGCAATATGAACAAGGCGTCCTTGCCGTCGCTCAACTGCAATGCCTTGAAGCGGGGCGTGTCATGTATGCAGTATCCCTCGCAGTTGCGCATGAAGTCCCTCTTTTCCTTGAACAATGCCACATATTTCGCGGCAAGCGCCCTGTTCTCTGGAGTAAGGCTCGCCAGATCGCCTGTGAAGCCATAGTAGCCTCCTGTAAAGTTTGCGGACAGCAATGACTCCATGTCAACCTGCTCGTATTCCTCCCAGGTCGCCTCATTGGGCGTAAGCAAGGGCTTCTTCTTGTCTTTGGTGAAGAATGGCACATTCCCTTCAATCTGGCGCAGAACCAACCACTTCATCAACTGGCCAGGCAGGAAACGATACCAGAAGCCCGCCAGTATGTCGTTCTGCGCAAATGGATTCCCATTGTCGCTGGGGAACGCAATGTCAAAGTGCTTGATGCTCTCCAGATCAGTGCGCAATGCGCCGCTGGCGCAGTTCTCTATGATGAATTCAGGATGCAAGGCGCGTATCTCGTCTATGAGCTGGTAATACAGCTTGGAGTAGCGGTAATGCGCCGCGCCAGTGTCGTCTATGCCCTGCTGGGTGTTCATGTCCGTCTTCATGTACTTGAGGTCGTACTTCTCAATCAGGTTCAGCAGTGTCCTTTTCTGGTATTCGTATGCCGCGGGATTCTCCAGATCGATGCGGCAGCATTTGTGGCCAGAGTTCACTGGAATGAACCATTCCGGATGCTCCAGCACCACAGGTGCCTTCACGAAGAAGCGCTCTGGCTCGGTCCAGATGCCGAAGCCCAGGCCAGCCGCCCTTACCTCGTCCGCAAAATCCTTCATCTTTCCGAAGAAGGCCCCGTCATCACGCTCACGCCAGTCACCCACAGCCTGCCAGCCAGGACCAGTGGGGCCGAACCAGCCAGCGTCAATCACAAATATCTCGCAGCCGATTTCCTTGGCCGCCTTTATCTGCTCACGCAGGCGCGGCACATCCAGGTCCGAGTACGTGTCCAGCCAGGTGTTGTATTCCACTGGCATTGGGCGGCGCGGAATGTCCATATTGTCAAGGAGAAAGCGGTGCAGCTGCCCAGATGCAAGTTCAAATTCCTTGAAGTGCTGAATGATCACCTGGGGCAGTTCCCATTCCTCGCCGGGCTGAAGGCGAAACGCCAGTGTCTCGTCCGATATTCCCAGATCCACTCTCACCTTTGGCATTGTGTTGCTGTATGCCAGGAACTGCACCCGTATGCGCCAGTCGCCTATTGGCAGCACATGCAGAGCCACGCCTTCGGGACGCCCCAGCTGGCGCAGCGCAATGTATGGCGTGTTGCCTTCGGTAGTGCGGGCGTTGGCATGGGACAGGAGTACGCCCCTGCCGTCCAGTGCGGCCCAATGCCCCCTGTTCTCGTCGCCCCAGAGACTGTACTGCGTGTATGCCTCGTATGGTGCCGCGGGCAATGTCACTGCGACAAATGCCCTGTTGAAGCAGATTTCCTGGCTGGAAGTGTTCTTGATCACAGGGGATATGAGCGATACGCCGTTCTCCTCCTTCACGGAGCAGTTTATGTCAAAAACGCCCTCTACTCCTTTCTCCAAATTGTCCAGTTCATAGTAATGCCCGTTGCACATCGCAACAAGACCGACGCTCAATTCCTTCAACATTCCAAATGTCCTCTTCTGTTTATAGTGAAAACACCTCAAATCAATTTTGAATAAGTTAAGGCAAGGACACGAATATTCAATGGCTTTCTCCATAAATTGTGCACCCTAAAGTGCGGTGTCTTCAAGTTGAAAATCAAAATAAGCAAGTTAAATTGCGGAGGATTTCTGATTTTCACATTTTGCATAATAGAACAAATCAAACAAAGGGAGCAACAATGAAGAGATTGTCTTTTATGGCAGGCTTGCTGCTGGCTGGGGCAGTGATGTCAGCGGGCGATGACCTCATGTCCAGGCACCAGGCGTTCAGGAGCGCCATCGCCAAGGATCCGGCCGCCGCGCAAAAGTACCTGAACGACCAGGACGCGGAGATACGGCGCTATGCCGTTTACACCATCGCCCTGAAAAAACTGGGAAACTACAAGGAAGTCCTGGTAAATGCAACAAAGGACAAGGACAGCCAGGTGCGCCTCACGGCCGTTTCCGCACTCAATGCCCTTGCCTCCAATGACGCAAACATCATCAAGCTGATGGACAGCATCGCCAGGACGGACACGGACAACCAGGTAAGGCAGATCGCCCTGAAGGCATCATGGCCATTCCATCGCCAGACCACCCTCCTTCGCGACGACAAGGACTGGGACCACGATGTGGTGGTTGCAAAGAAATTCGAGATACCTACTGACAATTGGAAAATCAAGACGGACCCCGACATTTCTGGGCACGTGAAGGGCTGGTTCGCAAAGGACTTCAAGGACGATGACTGGCAGAAGATCAAGGTCGGCCACTGGGAAAACCAATGTCTGCCAGACTATGACGGCTTCGCCTGGTACCGCATCAAGTTCAAGATGCCCCCCAAGATGGACTTCACCTCCATCGAACTTGCGTTCGGAGCAGTTGATGAAGGCGCCTGGGTATGGCTGAACGGCGTGTATCTTGGCAGCCACAACATCGGCGTCGCCGGTTGGGATGTGCCATTCAACCTGGACTGCCGCAAGGAGGCGATCTGGGGCGAGGAGAACGTGCTGGTCGTGCGCGTCCAGGACACATCCGCCGCCGGCGGCATCTGGAAGCCCATCAGCGTGGAGATTCTGAAGTAAAAGTGATAAGTGGACAGTGGACAGTGGACAGTGGTCTGTGGTCTGTGAGTAATTGTAAGTAATAAAGTAATAGTAGTGGTAAGTGAATAGTGGTAAGTGAATAGTGGTAAGTGAATAGTGGTAAGTGAATAGTGGTAAGTGAATAGTGGTAAGTGAATAGTGGTAAGTGAATAGT
>JAFZZD010000368.1 GCA_017615955.1 Victivallales bacterium | reverse complement strand
CCCCATTCCACGATTGCAAGGCCTTCATTTGGCACGTTCACTTCAATGATGCCGTCCGTGCATTGAAGGGTGTCCTGATCCTTGATGCGCAGACCGTCCTTGCCATACAGGAACAGCTTGAACGTGCCTTTTCTGCCAACATCATACTTGCCGCTCTTGCTGGTGATGAGGCGCTGTTCGCCATAGATCACACCAGAATAAATCTTCCTTATCGACAGCGGATACTGCTTGCAAATGAAGTTGTCCGCATCGGGCAAAAGCAGATTGACCGTGCCGTCTGGCGAAAATGCACATCCCACGGACAACGCCGTGCGCACCGCCTTCAACACGCCAGACAGAGTGCTGTGGTCCCCATAGTTGCCCAGTATCATAGGCACCGGATTCAAATGGGCGTTGGACATCATGCCCACGCCATTGCCGCCCTCGCAGAAACGCATATACGGGGACTTCATGACGCCCTCCACGCCTGCCGCGCCATTGCCCATGAAGAACTTGCCCTTGCCGTGTATGCGTGCAAGATAGTCCAGCTGGAACGGGATTGTGGCAAAGCCATTGTCGCATTTCCTGCGGCGCACAGTGCCGTCCTCGTTCAAGTCAGCGGAATAATCGTCCCTGTGCCCATAGTCGTACCTGCTGTATCCCCGTTGCGAGAAACACCAGCAGAATTCATCGCTGTATAGTCCCACGGCACTTGTCTCGCGGAAGACCCTCTCCATCTCCTCCATTTTCATCCTGTAGTGCGTATTTCCCACACGTGGGACATAATAGTAGATGCCGAAGTCCTTGTCGCACATCTTGTGAAGCCAGGCACGGCTGTAATACATGGATTCGAAGGGCTTGCCCTCCGCAGTGAGGATTACGCTGTCCGCCCTAGGCCACAAATGTGCCAGTGGCCTGTAAACGCTGTACATGGCGGGATGTGTCATAAGGACCACCTCGGTGTTTGGCGCATTGGCCGTGATGTTGCCGATGTCCTTTTGGTACTGCGCCCAGTACCTGTCCTGGTGCTTGAAAGTGAGGAATCCGTTTACATCGAATTCAGGGCAATTTCCAGGCGCCGGCTCCTGCCCTGCCTTCAGTTTGGGATAATACCCCGACATAATGGCATTTCTGTCCAAAGAGGTAATCCAAGGCGGCAATGCCACGTATATTGGTCCCAGATGGGCATAGCTGTTCTTGATCTTCTCCTGGAAAGTCGCGCCCTGCGCGGCATGGATGTTTGTGGCCCAGAAGAATGGACGTTCCATCACAGGACCATTCAGACCCCACATCTGGCGCAGCTGGTTTATGAAACCCCAGTATCCCTCGCCACTGCTTTGCGGCAAAATCCTGAGCTGGAATGTGATGGACTTTCCAGGCTCCAAAGCCAGCTGGTCAGAATAGATTTCCGCCACGCCACCAGACGCGTTCAGCCCCATCAACAGCCTGAGCCAGTCATTCTCCGCCACAATGCCGAAGCCACAGCCCTGCTTTTCCATGGAAGCCACGAAAATGCTGGGATTCGCCGCCTCACTCACAACGGTTTCCGCATCAGGATTGCCTCCCAGATGGAAGCGCGTCTTCGGCGAAGGCAGGAAGAAGCGGTGCCTGAATGGCAGGCCCATGTCCTCCTTGCCAATGTTCTCCCATCTCTCACGCCAGCACAGCACATCCCCCTCTATGGAAAGATGCCTGTTCAACTTGAATTGCCCGAATGTGCCGCTGATGTCAATGCCGTACGGTGACTTGCTCACTTCGGCGCCAGCATCGCCGTCCTCTGCCTTGAATTGCGCCTCCACGGCGGATTTCATTCCCAGGGCAGTCTCAACCCTCAATTCCAAGCCCGAACGAGAATCAAGCAGCGCAAAGCCGCCTGCGCTGCCCTGCTTCAACACAAGATTGCCTACCTTGAAGCTGTCCTTTATGGATCCGCGCTTTGGTATGCGGGACACTGGCGGCGGCAGCAGTTCCTGCTTCAGATAGCCTATCTCCAAATTACGCACGCACAACTTGCCCGCATTTGCCCTGGCATTGAAGAAACGCAGGGAATTGCCATCCACGCCCCGCACCACATCGTCTATGCGCATGAGGAAATCCGCGCCATTGCCTTCCTCAACGCTTCCATTGGCGGACTTGGCATCAGGCGCGAATATCATCACCATCCTGGCTCCGCTGAACACGGAGAAACTGCGCCCTGGATATGCCTTCAGGTGAAATGCAGGCTCACGGTTCAGCAAACGCTCGTTCTCACGGGCATAGCGCGTCAAAGGCATCTCGTTTATGCTCAATTCGGGGAATTCATTGCAGCCCGCAGGGCGCGGTGCCGCAGTGAACATATTGCATTTCAGCACGGGGATCAAACCCTTCTTGGCAGGCAGTGCTGGCAGGTCGAAGATCTTTTCATCCGCGCCCTGGACCAAGTCAAAGTCAGGCAGTTTAATCGCTTCCTCAAGTTGCACATTGAACAAGGTGTTTCCCATAAGCACAAACGAGCTTAACAGCAACAAAACAAGATATTTTTGCATGATAGTGAACTTACTGCCAGTACTATATCCTATTCAAAGACCAGCGTGCCGAAATGCTCCGGGAAATGGAAGCCAGGCGAGGGATTCCAGCACATCCAGTGTCGATGCGTCGAGCGGTCCGCGCATTTGAAGAAGTTGGCGGTCCACACCTGGCCCGACAACTTGGGATTGATGCCCGCCCTCTCCACGAAGAACGACAGCGGTATCTTATACGCCACACGCCAGGTGACTGGCTCCTGTATCTCTTTCTTGATGAGCGCTGGCATGGAGTGGAAACGCTCAATGGTCTTCATAAACTCCAAGGATGGCTTGTACACATTGCCGCCACCAAGGAACTCAATCTCATAAAGCAGCATCCGGCCGCCGTAGCTCATCTCGAAATTGTAGTACTGCGGCACATCTGCCGGCCTGACAAAGAATTCCACGCAGCTGTCCTGGCAGACTGAATCCATGTCGTTCTTCGCAACCGCCTGCACATACTGGTCCTTCACCTGGAACATCACGTACAGGTACTTGTCGTCATACTGGAGCTTCGCCTGCGTGTCTGGCAGATGCACATTTCTGTCACCAGCCCTCTTCATGCACGGCCCCAGCTTCACGGACTTAAGATGCCCCCAGCTGGCACTGTCCCATTCGCCCGTCAAGTCAACCTTGCCCTTTGCCCTTGCCACCTTGTATGGTCCTGGGTAGTCTCTGGAATATGTCAGCACATAGCCATTGTCCTCAATTGGCCAGCCATCGCAGTCAACAGGCTTCCTCCAAAGCCTGAACCACTTGGAAGGCTGCACCTTGGGGAAGCAGCCAGCCTCAGGCGCCAACGCGCTCACAGTCTTATTGTCCTTGCCGCACCTGACCACATTGATGCCCCAGGCGGTCTTGACTATTGGATATGGCCTGGTGAAGCCTTCCGTGGGTATCATAAGCTCCAGTTCCCAGCGGTCATCAAAGCACTTCACGCTAGCCTTTGCGCCAGGAGACCACAGCAGGCTGTCCTTGTTGTTCTGGCTCATGTCCAAGTCAAAGCTCCTGTCATAGATCGCTCCATTAGGATTGACTGCCACCTGGAACCAGCTGCGCCTGGGCGAGTTTAAATAAACCTCGATACGCTCGTCGGAGAAAATCCCCTTGTCATCAGGCAGCTTCGCCGTGGAGGCCAGCTTCGCCATATTTGCGTTGTAGCAGCGCGCCGCCACAAACAGGAATGCACCGTCTTCAGTGAAGCCAAAGGCCACCTCGGTCTTGTCAGCCTTTGCGCCACTGGGCTTGACTGGCGTCAGCGTGTGCCACTTGGTGGTGTACTTTGCCAGGTTCCCGTCAGGCTCACTTTTTGCCAGGAAAATGCTCGCCTCCGCGTATGGCCCCATTGGCTTGTGCTCCTCGTACATGTCCCTGACCTTGGCAATCGCCGCCGCCAGCTCGTCCACATGCCTGCGGTATGCCGTCCCTAACTGCACCTTGTTCTGCGCCAGCTCCAGCAACTTGAACAGCATTGGCAAATCAGTTGGCTTGAAGCAGCCCTCTTCCTCATAAATGGAGCGTGGGAACTTGCTGCACCACAATTTCTCCGCGTATGCATGGAACTCCTTCATCTCGCTGGCGGCGGGACCAAACCACAGCCAGAAATATTCATCCAGCAATGCGTTCAAATCCAGGTCCGGCTCCCACAGCAGCTTGCTGTTCACATACATCATCAGGTGCATCAAAGGAAGCTGAGCAATCCTCTTGTCCGCATCAGTCTCAACTTCCACGCATATACCATCAAAATAGTCCCGCTGCAATTGCCGCGCCCCCTGAAGCTTTGCGGCAAAGAATGCAGGATAATTGGGAATGTCCGTGCTGTAGTAGTCCTTCCACAGCTCCTTCTGGAGTGTCTTGCGGCGAGGCTGCATAGCATCATACATTATCTTGAGATTGCCAAAATATGTGCCAGATTGACGTGGCTGCACATAGTGGGCGGTAGGCAATTCGTCCATGCTGAAGAGCACATTGTCAGGCAGCTTTTCCTTAAGGAGTTGCTCTGGCACCTCGTTGGAGTTGAAGCTGTACCAGATGAGGTCCCTGTCAGGATGGCTCTTCTTCAATTCGCCAGCCACTGCCTTGTAGAAGTCAAAGATCATGTTGGAGTAGCCCTGGCGGTCGGAAAGGCCCAGCTCCTTGTACTTCTCCACATCGCGCCAGTCGTATTTCCAAAGGGCTGCCTCTGGCCCGCCCAGGGACAGCTGCTTCACCTCGGGATGCGCGTCAAAGAATTTGCGCACCCAGTCCACGCATGCCTTCTGATAGCCAGCGTCAGTGTAGCGGGGAATGTTGCCCTCCGCAAACAGCTTGCCCTTCTCCTCTTCCGCCAGCCAGCTCTGCGGCACCTTGCCTGACTTCAGCACGGCGTCAAGCGTATGGCCATACACCGCGGGCGTTCTGCCGCCGCATTTCATGCGCAGGAACCACTGCTGCGTCGCTTCGTCCACACCATTGGTGCCAAAATACTCGCGGCGTGAGAAGACAGCCTGGCGCGTGGTGCGCCCTGGTTCCAGCGCAATTGTGCTTCGCTTGGGTATGATGATGCCGTCATCGCCTGGCGCATAGAAACGCACGCCCAGACTCTCCAGGAACGCGCTAACTGCATGCATGTCTCCATTGTCATTGCAGCCAGACACCAGCACACCAGCCTCATTGTACTTGCAGTTGTATGACACGTTGCTGCCCGCCAGCACCGCATAGTCCTTGCCGATGAGGATGTCATAGCCCGATCCAGCGAACTGCGGCAGCGCATAGCCCTGCTTTGTCGCACCAATGAAGATGGAGTTCAATTCTTTTGCTGGCGCATTCGCTATCTCCAGCTTTGCGCCAGAAATCTTCTCCACGAAATACTGCAAGTCCTTTGCCGCCACCAGGGAATCGGCATTGCCCTTCTCCACCACAATCTGGGCACGTGGCTGCCCATCCCTCACAATCTCCAATGCAAACAACGCAATTCCGCAATACAGGGAAACAAGTGCCAATAAAAAACGTCCTGCCATTTTCCAATCTCCGTTTATGTTTGGGGGTTAAACTGCTTAAATTGCCAAAATATACTCCCAAACAAACAATGAACAATAGCCGCAGTGTTTTTTATTGGCTGATAAGTGGAGAGTGTCTTTTGGCACTATATAATAATTTTTTACATAACGCTATGTTCCCCGTATGGGTAGGTATGTACGCGGCCATTGGCCGCGCATCAGGATGTAGGATTTCCTGGCTACCT
>JAFZZD010000367.1 GCA_017615955.1 Victivallales bacterium | reverse complement strand
GATGCCTGCCTCACCTGCGGCAACGCCTGCCATGAGGCCAGCCGCGCCGCCGCCTATTATCAGTAGCGTATCCATTTATCGCCTGTTGCTTGCTGCCTTTGCCCTGAGGATGTAGTACAGCAGCGTCATGATTGAGGAGACCGCCGCTGCCACGTATGTGAGGAATGCCGCGTTCAGCACCTTGCCTGCCCTGTCCCTCTCGTAGGGCTGCAGGAGGCCCGCGTTCACCATTGCCACCTTGGCGCGTGCGCTGGCGTCCCATTCCACTGGAAGCGTGACAATTGTGAACAGCACCGCCGCCCCAAACAGAATGCATCCCAGGTTGAGCAGCAACGGCGCATTGAAAAGTATGCCCATGACTATCACGATGTAGGAGAACGTGCTGCCAAAGTTGGCAATGGGCACAAGAGCCGAGCGCAGTCCCAGCCACGTGTAGTTGTCGGCATGTTGCAAGGCATGGCCAGCCTCGTGGCAGGCGACGCCGATAGCAGACAGCGAGTTGCTGGAATATACGGCGTCGGACAGGCGCAGTATGCGGCACGTTGGGTCGTAGTGGTCCGAGAGAAAGCCGCGTGTGCGCTCTATTGTCACATTGAACACGCCATTTGCCCGCAGCATAGCCTCCGCCGCCTGTGCTCCTGTGTATCCTGTGGACGATGCGACCTGGGAGTATTTTGAGAATGTGCCCTTCACCATGAAAGACGCAATTGCCGAGAGCAGCAATGCGGGCAATGCAAACAAAAGATAAAGTGGATCAAAGTACATAGTGTTTCACCTCCTTGTTTAGCCCCGCGGCTGAAGCCGCGGGCTCCGATATCTAGAACACTTCTTTTGGGCATTCTGGGATTGAGTTCAGGAAGGCCTGGCCGTATCGTTTGGTGACGATGCGGCTGTCCAAGACAACCACGATGCCCTGGTCCTCCTGTGTACGGATGAGGCGCCCGAATCCCTGGCGGAATTTCAGAACTGCCTCTGGTATGCTGTAGTCTGTGAAGGCGTTGCCGCCCTGGCGTTCGATGCGGTCGCAGCGTGCCTTGGTGAGTGGGTGTGTCGGCACAGAGAATGGCAGTTTCGTGATGATCACGTTGATCAGCGCGTCGCCTGGCACGTCCACGCCAGTCCAGAAACTGGAGGTGCCGAAGATGACCGCGTTTTTGGAATTGCGGAAATCCTCCAGCATCTGCCTTGGATGCAGCCTGTCCCCCTGCACAAGCAGCTCCATTTTCTTCTTCTTGAAGAATGCCTCCATCCTTTCGGCTGTCCTGTTCATTGCGGAATAGCTGGTGAACAGCACGAAGGCGTGCCCATTGGTGAGGGTGAGGAAACGCTCCAGATGCGGGATATAGCTTTCCACTATGCCTTCGTATGTGGGTTCGGGCAAGCTTCTGGCAATGTACATCTTCACCTGTCTGCCATAGTCGAAGGGCGAATCCAGGATCAGCGGCGTTGAGTTGGTGAAGCCGATGCGTCGCTGGAAGTAGGAGATGTCCCCGTTCACCGCCAGTGTTGCGCTGGTGATGATGACAGGCGGCTTGTTGTACAGGTAGAATTGCAGCACATTTGACACGTCAACGGGCACAATGTTCAACGAAATGTCACCGGAACGCTGGTTTATTCTGTCAAACCAATAGACATGGTCCGGCAATGACATGGCGAAGAAGTTGGACATGGTGGCATTCGCCTCTGTCAGCATTTCGATTGCGCTGTTGATTTCCGCCTTGTGCCCCTCGTCCTGTTCCTGTTCCTTCAGGCGGTTCAGGTTTGAGAGCAATGCAGTGAATGTGCTTTCCAGCCAGTGTGGAATATGGTTTGGCGTGGTGTAGCACAGTGGCATTTCATTGTTGCCTGGCAGGGACAGCCATTCGTCCAGGCTGTTGAAGAATGCCTCCACCCTGGCCTTCGCCTCCCGTATCATCTGCTGCTCCTGCTTGCAGGCGGCACCTGCGAATACGCCTGTATCCTTTTCTGGATTGTAGAGTTTGTTCAGTATTGCCTTGATGGCGAGGGAATCCGTGGTAAAGCCCAGGTGGTTCGATGCTGCGTCCTCCACCGTGTGTCCTTCGTCCAGAATGACAGCGCAGTAGTCCGGCAGTGCCTTCTCATCGTCGTGAAGCGGGCCGTTCTGCCTGGCCTTCTCCTCGTCCAGCGCCAGTGCGGAGAAGAATTTCGCGTGGTTTGCGATGATGATTTCCGCATTCATTACCAGGCGTTTTGCCCGCTGGACGTGGCAGCTTTTGTAGAAGTCGCATTTTGGACCGGGGCAGTTACCCCATTCGCCGCAGATCTGGGATTTTAGCTGGGGCGACACCTGGCGTTTCATTTCGGAGAAGTCGCCTGTCTTGGTATAGCCCGCCCATTTTGTGAGCCTGGCAAGATCGCCCGAAGTGCCGTCGTAGGCGATAAGGTCCTGTGCCGTGTCGATGGATTCATAGAAGCGCCTTAGGCACAGGTAGTTTCCCTTGCCCTTTGCCACCACGGCATTGATCTGGCAGTTCAGCATCTTTTCTAGGCGCGGAATGTCGTGGGTTATGATCTGCTCTTGGAGGTTGATGGTATGGGTGCTGATTATGACCGCCTTCTGCTGCTGCTTTGCATACAGGACCGCTGGCACCAGATACGCGTATGTCTTGCCCACGCCTGTGGGAGCCTCCACGCAGAGGTTGGTGCACGTGTCCATTGCCTCGGCCACGGCTGCCGCCATCTGCGCCTGCTGCGGGCGCTCCTCATAGTGGAAATCGCCCCTGGCCTGCTTCAATGGGGAATTTTCCCCGAAAAATTCTTCTACTTTGCTTTTGATCATCGGGCGTTCACCGCTCGAACTTCAAGGACGGAAGCGTCAGGTTCTCTTCCTTCTCCCTTTCAATACGCTTTTCGCTGCGCAGCTTGAGCTCCTCCTCGGTGGGTTGCTTCAGCCCGTAGGTGGCGGGATTGATCACCAGCTTGTCGTCCTTATATATGGTCGAGTAATAGTCGTTGATTAGGTTGATCAGTTTGCTTTCGTTGTCAATCGTGTCGAATACGGGATTGCCATTGACGCCGACGCCGAACTTCGCGCCTGGCGCAAGTGAATCCTTCAGCCATTGGGGTGCGTGCTTCTCATCCCAGACTTCCGCATAGAGCTGGCTGGGCTTGGTGTCCGTTGCCTCATGGAATATGGCGAGTATCTTTTCGGGCAATTTGCCTTCCTTGTCCGAATACACCACCGTGAACTGTATCTTCGCCTCGGAATTGCCCATCTTCTCCACTGGTGTGGCATCGGTGCTCTGCTCAATTGGATCCTCTGGCATGGGCGGCATTTCATAGACATGCTGAAAGGGGAAGTACTCGAATATCTTTGCCGTCACCAGCCAGGTGCAGACAAGCACCAGCGCCACAGGCAGCACTATCTTAGTCGCAAGCCGTTTTCGCCTGGACATCTCACGCTCCCAGCGCTCGTTGACCGTCTCCACGGAGTGCCTGATGTCATTGTCCCCAAACAGAGGCTGTGGTTTGTTTTGCTTGTCTTCGCCCATAGTATCCTGCCATAGTTTCTTTGAATCCTGCAAATTTGGGCATAACATAACTGCCTTTAGGCATTTTCCCACTGTTTTTAAATTTTATTCCCGCGCGGCCCGGGGCCGCGCGTCAGGACGCGTGACTGCCAT
>JAFZZD010000366.1 GCA_017615955.1 Victivallales bacterium | reverse complement strand
CTGGTATTTGATGAGGAAGGCGAAGACCTGTCCGCAGCGCCAGTTGTCCGCCTTTGCAAGGAGTTCTTGTGCTGGTGGAGTATCGTAGCCAATGGCATCCTCGTCATGGCCCAGGTGCCTGGATTCGATGACGCGCACGGATATGCCGCCTGGCAGTTCCAGTTCGTCACCGTATGAAATGGTGCGCAGGTTTTCCTCTGGCACCTTGAGTGCCCGCATGATGTTGCATGCCGTGGCTGATGCGTATAGGATTGTGCCTGTCTTTGCGATTACGCGGGGCATGTCCGCCAGATGGTCCCAGTGTGCATGTGTCATGAGCACGGCGCTTGGACTGCCTGTCAGGTAGCGGTCCACTTCCTCTGGATGATGCAGTGCCTCCCTGTCGCGGCTGACGTATGGATCAATCCAGAACGATACGCCTGGCGCACGGAATTGCAGGGCGTTTATGCCTAGCCATTTGATTTCCATTGTCATTTTTCCTTTTTGTATGGTATTAGAATGAAGTTTTTCGGTGAGCCTAGGAAAGAGCGTGTTTTGTCGTATTGGGCTGAAATCTTGAAGCCATGGACCTCGATGTCCTTTGTCTCGAACAGGAACGGATTGCATGATATGCTGTCCTTGCAGTCATCTGATATGAGGTCAAGCGACGCGGGCAATGCGCCGTTTTTTCTGTCATATTCGATTACCAGACGCGCCAGATTGGCAATGCGTCTCAAATCCTTTATGGAATCGGTTTTCATGACGACTTTGTCCACAGCTGGAAGAAGCATTGCCGAAAGGATAAGCATATCTTTCCTTGCAGTTTTGGCGGAGGACTCTGTCATCTGCTCCAACTCCTTGTAGTTGTGTGGTGTTTCTAGTGAGATTTCAATTAAGCGTTTGTAGCCTTCCAGTGCATAGCTGTTGTCTTTTTCAAACAAAAGTGTGCAGATGTTCATTGGAACGAAGCGGGGCAGTTCCAATATGTCGTCTCCAGAATTCTTTTTAAGTCCTCTTGCATTTTTCCAGGCGTATTTTAAGCAGTAGTCCTTGACGTTTTCATAAAAGGAAGCTTCACAGCCATAGCTATTGGCGAGAATTCTATTCCAATCAGGGGCTTTTCCCAAAAGCTGCTCCCATTCCGCATCTGTGTAATTTATGTGGGGAAGTGTGCTGCACAATGCATGGAGCCTGGTGGATTCTATGGCAATACCCACTAGAAAGCTTATTAGCATGTCATCGTTTAATGCCCAGTCCCTGATCGCAATCATGGATGCGTTGTTTCGCATGGCAAGCTCCTTGTTTTGTGGGGCCGCATGCATTTGCAGCGCCAGAAAACGGGTTGCACGCCTTAACTTGCCTAGTTCCGGAAGCAAGATGGAGGCGGCGCTTTCGTTTGCCCAACCATGCTTATGGGCGACTTTCTGGGGCGTGATGGCTGTGAATTCAAGTATGATTTTCTCATATCCAGAATATTTCTCGTTGAGTTCAGTGGACAATTGCCTGAGTTTCTCCTGCTCAAACGATGGAATCACATCGTATGTTGTCACGTCCTTGAGCATGTCGGGTTCCTTGAATGGATCTTCCTTCAAGAATGAGGCCAGCGGCTCCTGGTCAGGCTTCATGCCGCTGGATATGCGTTTCTGGTAGGCCTCCTGCTTTATTGAGAAGCCCAATATGCTTGAAATCTCCTTTCGCAGCGATTGGTTGTGTTGTATGTAGCCTTGGTATTGCAGCAGGAGAATGAGCATTGCCGCGATGGCGACGATGTAAGGCACGGCGGCGATTGCCGTGAGGTGCAGTGGCCTGCATCTGGTGGCAGTCAGAATTGCCGCAGCCGCAAGGCCATAGATGCAGATGCTCAGCATAAAGCTGTTGTCCAGGCTGTGACAGCAGTAGGGCAGCAGATGGAAGAAGTTCAGTATCGCCAGAATGAAGGCGCCGCTTAGAAATGCCAATGAAAGAAAATGGCGTTTCCTGATGAAATGCCAGCCCAGTATGAAATATCCAGTGACGGGAAGCAGCAAGGCACAGGCAACACTGCATATTGCGCAAGCAGCCTTGCTTTTGATTGAGGGCTTGAACAGGTTGAATATTGCATGCGAGGTCAAGATCAGGGAATATACCAGCATGACCAGGGCAAAGCCCATTGCATAAGTGATTCTCTGGACAAAGCCCTGGAATGGCAGGTTGCTCAATGCCAGGCAGTACACCACAGGTAAAATCATCAGGATAATGCCAGATGCAAGAAGAAAGCCATGCAAGGGTTCTCCAATGCAGAAAAGCGCCTTGAAGATACGCGATGGCAAGTTGTCTTTCTTCGTGGAGTTTTCAATGGCGTGCAAAGTGATGTTTTCCATAGTGTCGATTATGATTGCTTTGGTTTTAGAAATGCGAGCAAAAGATAGCCGTTGATTTCGCGTTTGCAAGTTCAATGGCTGT
>JAFZZD010000365.1 GCA_017615955.1 Victivallales bacterium | reverse complement strand
TGGGGCTTTGCCTTGCAGCTTGGCCAACCTGGTGCTGCCTAGGTACGCCGTCGCTACTACAAACTATCAATTGCCACAAGCTATTTTTCCTTTCTTGTGGCAGGAAGCGTGATAATGGTGCCGATTTTCAGTTTGGCGCCCTTGTCCATGCCAGGATTTGCGGCCACTATGTCCTCCACATAGCTTTCATCGCCGTAGAAGTGCTTTGCAATCGACTTTAGCGTATCGCCCTTCTTGACCTGGTACTGGAATGGCTTGTCATAATGTCCTGGCTTGCTGACGCCGTCGTGGTCTATGCTTGCCACGTCAATGACCTGCTTGCGGGCATCCAGCCGATAGGCCAGGAACTGCCTGCTTTCATCAGGACGGGCATAGTTGGTGTAAACCTCCGCATATAGCGTCACTGGGCCAAGCACCTTCTGGGTGCTGGTCCCGTAGTAGTCAGTCTGCACCTTGTACTTGCCCTTGACGGCGTTGCGGATCATGAACTCCTCTGGCCCATAGCCCTGCGTGAAGTCGCAAGAATTACGCCCGCCCGTGGAGGTGAAGCGATGGCTGTAGAAGCACTTCTCGCCAAAGTTGTCAGTCACCCACAAGTCCATATCGCTCATGTCGGTGTCCCAATTGATGACGACGCGGATGTCAGCCTGTATGGGCTTGATGAACTGCTTGTCCACATTCTTTATGGCAATGCCCTTGCGCTCCGCCCGCAGGATCATGCGGTTGATTTCCGTCAATGCGATGAGTTCGATTTCGGGGAAACGCCCGTCAAACTTGTACTTTACCAAATTGAGCATCATATCGACGGCCTCCTGGAAGCGCTCCAGGTCATCCAGCACCAATGCCAGGTCGCGATAGGACTGAGGTTCTTCTGGAGCCAGTTTCAGCACAGCCTTGAACACGGCGGCGGACGCCTCCAGTTCGCCCCAGAAACGCAGTTTGTAGCCCAGTATGCGCAGCACCTGCTTGTTCTCCAAGTCCATCTCCGCCAGATTGGAGAGTACGCGGAGTGCGATTTTCCTGTCGCCCGCCTTCTCGAAGAAGTCAGCGCAATCCATATAGAAGCCAGCGGAGGCTCCATAGTCCTTGCGCTGCGCCAGATATGCCTGGTATGCATTCTTCTTCGCCTTCTTCATTGCGTCAATATACGGCGTCTTGGGGTCCCATGCCTGCAAGATCATCTTTGCACCGCCAGAGGAATTACCTTCTGGCGCAGCCTTTGCCAGTTCAGGTTCTGCATTAGATGCCCTCGCATAGTCTCTGTTAGATGCCATAGCAGGTGCACTTTCATGCAGAACCATCCCATCTTCCACGGCACGTGCTTCTGCATGATTGCTGTTACTGAAAAAACTATGCAAGATTCCTCCGCGTCCACCTCCCGCAGCTTCGGCCTTTACCTGCCCGCTGGTATTCGCGACTTTCGGGTACTCCTTGTCATACCAGGCATTCAGGCTCTTCCACATATTCAGCACAGCCTTTGTGTCGATATCCCGAAGTTTGAATGTTTCGCCCCACTGGCTGTCCTTGTCCTCCTTGTGCCGCGCATCGTACTGCGCCCGCATTTCAGGCAGGTTCTCTGGCGGGCGAATGTTGTAGCGCAGATACTGTGAGACATTGTCCAGCACCAGCAGCGAGGTGCCAGGCGTGACAAGGCCATACAGCTTGCCAGCGGCGGTGACATCCTGGGAAGGAGCGCCGGAGGCAAGGAGTTCCGCAATCTTAAGCTGCCCGTAATTGGTGCGCAGGAGCGTTCCCGCTTCAAGCCCGGTCTCGTCAGCGACAGCGACTTCGCGGCGCACGATTGCGCCGGCAATGGACAGTTCAAATGCCAGTTTCTTCGCGCCAGCGGGCAGTTTTCCCGCCACTGCCAGGCGATCCCCGTCAAACTGCCAGGCGATTTCGGCAAGTTTCTTGCCATCGCAAGTGGCCGAAGCAAGGAATGGGCGTGGCATGTCCAGCAACTTGACTGCGTCCTCGGTAGAGAGGCTGCGCAAATCCATAAACAAACCATTGCCCGCCAGTGCCTTGAGTGCAGAGGTGTTCAATTGCTTGTCCGATGTGAAGGCGCACAGACGGGCGGCCTTGACGGAAGCCGCCTCCATGGAGAAATTGTCCAGCCCATCGGAGAAAAGATAAGCCTCCGCCTTTTCAGGAATGGCGGCGGTAGCGGCGGCCATGTTGGTCGCGCCATCGTAGATGAGGCCATCCAGCGCCTTTGCCAGTTCAGCCGCTGATGCAAAGACCACTGGTGCCTCTGGCGCATTGCGGAATATGATCAGCGTCAATTTCTTCGACTGCCCGAAGGCCGCCTTTATGAAGGCAATTTCAGAGGCGTGGTCGGACTTTTCGCGGGACATTGACGCGTCCCAGAGAATCACTGGCTCATGCGAGCGTGGCAGGCTGTTTTTCAGACTGGCTGGCTCAACCGTATAGTTGTAGGCAAAATAGTCGCTGCCGTCGCTTGCCGCCTGGTGCAGGAAGGCTTCGTCAGGCCTGGTCATGACTGCCACATAAAGGTCTTCTGTCAGCGCAATGTCCTTCAATTCGGTATTGGCTGTATAGACGGTTTTCCACTTCTTGAATTCCAGGTTGCTGAGGGAGCCGGCCACCACCTTGGGCGGCTGTATTGCCGCCGCCACGTTCAGTTTCAACTTGAAGCTGGCCAGCTTGTCGGGAAAGTTCAATGGCTGCACATAGTAGGAGGAACGTGTTCCATTTTCGTTGATGGAAAGCGTGTTGGCTACATAGCGCACGCTCACGCGCCTGTCCCCACTGGCGTTGATGGGATATACCTTCGTGCGGAACATGTTGCCGCCCACCTGCTCCGCCATTCCAGGATCTACGCCCTGCCGCACCACCTCGTCAAACACGGCACGAGCCTTCTCCTTCTCCACAATGACGCCATCAACCATCTTGCCGTTGATGTCAAGCGCATATCCTGCCACAGTCGCACCGGCGGGCAACGGGAAATTCATTTCCCCCTCCAGAATGCGGCCGTTGGGGTTGTGCAGCGTCATCGTCACCTTGGTCTCGGTCAAGACGCCATCCACATTAGCCTCAATCTCCACATCAGTCACCTGGACAGGCATGATATTGTCAATGACCGGCACCTTGATGACAATGGGCGGCAGCGGCGGCAGCGGCGAATGCGGCGGTCTTGGAATAATGTTCTGCGCAGAGGCAAAGGCACCAATTAAGCAAAGCAGCAAAATGAGGATGTGCATTTTAGATACTCCTTTAAGATTATTCATAAGGCAAGTGGACTTTACATATCAACAGAGGTAATTGCATAACTATCGCAAAGCACGCTGTTCCGCGCGGCCAGGGGCCGCGCGTCAGGACGCGGGAATGCCATTCGGCTTCTGC
>JAFZZD010000364.1 GCA_017615955.1 Victivallales bacterium | reverse complement strand
GCCGCTGAGTGTCCACACATTCATTCGGTTGCCCAGATACCACCTGGCCAAGAGGCAGGCCAAAACAGGCTTCAGGAAAAAGGCCATCGAGGCGGCGAAGGTGCTGGAGCCGGCCAGTCCATAGTAATAGAGCGCGTATGCCAGCGTCGTGCCGATGAACACCATATAGCACATGGGCCAAAAGGCAATGCCAATCTGCTGGATGGCATACGAGGGCGAAACCCTCGTGAACGCCACAGGAAGAATCAAAAGCGCTCCGAAGATGGAGGACATGCCCATGAACAGGGTTGCTCCATAGCGGGCCACCACACGTTTGGTGAAACAGACGCTGACCGCAAACCACAGAGCGGAGGAAGCCATCACCAGCAGAGCCTTGAACGCTCCCCTGCTCGGTGCGCCATTCTCGCAGACAAAACAGGCTATGCCAGCCACTCCAATCAGCACTGCCAGCACCTTGTTCCAGGACAATTTCTCGTTATTGATGAACCGCGCCAGAAACACCGCGAACAAGGCATTGGCGCTGAACACCACCGCTGCGCTTGACGCCTTGGCGAACATCAACACTCCCGCATGGAACAGCACCAGCGACGCCGCAATGCCTATCAGGCCATTCACGAAGAAATTCGCCCAGTCGGTAAACTGGAGTCTATTCTTGACCAGAAAAGCAGGCAGCCCGAGGGCCGTCAGCACGATTCCCGTGATCAGGAAACGCACAAACACCATCAGAAACGGGTCGATGTTCGCCCCGGTGACAACGATTTTCTTCCCGCAAATCTCCACTGTGCTGAACGAGACAATGCCTGCCAACAGAGACAGGAAGGGAAGGAGCGAGGTTTTCTTGGTTGGCATTTTCTGGAATCCGCTATTTCTGCTGGTTTTGCTGGCTGACTTTCTCAATGTAGTACTGCATCACGTATGGTGCGCCGTTCCCCTTCTTGACCAAATCCAGGAACTGCAACGCCTCGGTCTGGGGCGTGACCACGCGGGCATGGCGGGTCAGGTCAAAAATCCAGCCATCCCAATTCTCGTAGATGGGAATGAAGCCGCTCTTCCAGAAATACTCCGCCCATTGCCATTCCAGCAGATGCACGTAGAGATAATCGGAGCCATAGGTCTCCCTGAATTCCTGGGGAGTGTGGGGCCGTCCCCACTCGATGTCCTTGGCCAGGCGAACCAGCTGCGGGGAGTGATGCCAGGTGAAGGCGGGCTCAATCCCCCAGCAGAAACGATACTTGGGCAGGGCAAAATACAGGCGCGGGAAGGACGACCAGACGGCATTGGCGATGACCGTTCCCTCTGGAATATGATTCTCCTCGGCCCATCGCGCGACTCCCCAGGAAGGCACCTCCCCCTGTCCCTGGGATTGCAAATGCATTGTGTACCAGAAAAGAGCCACCGTGCTGGCCAGCGTCAGCGCGACGGTGGCCAGATATGGGCGTGAATAGCCTTCCGTCTTCGCGGAGGACTTTTCAGGCTCTTTCGTCGCAGGCACGGGAATGCGGTTGACCAGAATGGCCAGCAACGCGCACAGCGGAAACAGGGCATATTCGTTGAAGCGGAAAATCAGATATCCGCAAACCGTACACAGCAACGTGGTGAACAGAAGACCGTTGAACTGCGCATTGCGCAGCCATTTGCCAGCAAAGAAAAGACTCCTGTACCGATAGAGAAGGAAGACAACCAGCGCAGCCAGCGCGGGATAGGTATAATAGTGCCTGGCTGCAAAACGCCAGGTGCTCTCATAGAACTCCTTTCCGCCCTGAAGCGGAATCTTCTCCAATTTCAGGAAAAAGGCCAGCACGACATCAATGCACTGCACCTTGAACGTCAAAAACGTGTTGGGGAACTGCGGATGAATGGTCAGTCCCAGCACAATGCCAGCCAAGAACAGGACGGGCGCAACCCACAGGCATTTGAACCGACGCTCATCCAGATACTCCGCGACGGCAAAGGGAACTATCACCACAAGCAGAAGATGCGGAGAACTGTATGTCCAACTGGCCAGAAAACCCATTCCGAGCAGGAACCAGGGGCGTCCGCGCCAGCGTCGAAACCCCGGCTCCAGAAAGGCGGTCAGCAGGACCACGGCCAAGGTCATCGACAAG
>JAFZZD010000363.1 GCA_017615955.1 Victivallales bacterium | reverse complement strand
GCGCTTTTCGCCATACTGCACGTCGGCCTCCTCATTTGTCCAATTGACCAGAAACATCATCTGCTCACCATTAGGTGCTTGCCAATTCGTGGCAAGCACACATGGAGCCTGGTATTCCCCGCCCTTTTGCAAGCACAACGCATGCTTTTGAACAAGCAGCTTTTCCCGCAATGGCATCATGCGCCCTTCCAGAAGGAACTGCGGGTACTGCCTGCGCATTGCGTTCATGCGCCGAACAAAGGCAAGGAATTCTTCCCTTGGAGGCTCTGGCATTGTCCATGGAGCGCCCGCCCCCCAGTCAATCTCGCCGTTTCCGCGCATTGGCACTGCAAGCATCGCCCCGCAGGCAAAGCCAAGGGCCATGCGGTACATCAGGTTTTCAGGACTCTTCACCGCGTCAAACATGTAGTAATGACATTGGTTTCCAGAGAAGTCCGAAGTGAATTCGTGGAAAATATAGCTATAAAGCGGCACATATCCAGTAGAGGCAGTGCGCAAGTCATTGACCTTCAGGGCATTCAGATAAGGTTCAGCCGCCGCACTCTCGCCACCCAGGACCGTATGGAGCCCCTTATCCTTCAGCGCGGCCATCAGGCTTTCCTGTAAGACGCGACCATATTGTATCTGCCAGCCTCCTGGCGCATGGGGATGATTGTGCGCACAGGAAAAGCAATGGGGTGTCTGCCCGCCAAAGTCCTGGTCATATAGCTGGAACAAATCAATCCCTGATGAGGCAATCCTAAGCACCTCGTCAATTATGTATTTTCTCACATCCTCAACGGAAAGGCAGAGGGACACGGAGCGGCGGAAAGGCTTGAAATCCCATTCGCGCGGCGAGCCATCCTCCTGCAAAGCCAGCCACTCTTCCGGCGGAGGCGGGCAGGACATGCCATTTGAATACACATAGTTTGTCCATGAGAGCCCCGAGCCATAAAGGCCGATCAAATGTCCGCGTTCATGCAATGCATCCACAAGTTGAATGAATGAGGCCTCGCCTCCCACTGGAGGCCACTGCGCCACAGGAGTCCATGGTCCGCGATTGTCCCATCGCATGATCATGGCGAAAACTACGCTGTCGGTCTCCTCGGCGATTTTCAAAAGATGCGGCAATGCATTTATGTAGGGGACAAAGCAGTTGCATTCATTGGAAAGAGTGCCTTCTCCGCATACACCGTAAGTTATGAAAACAGGGGATTTCCGCACCCAGTCCGGCCTCTGCCCGACTTGTAGAATGCCAGAAGACAACACCCAGTCCCTGTATGGACGCGCCGCCTCCATCCAATCGCCTTCAAAGGGCGATATCTCAAAGTCAAAATCGCTCCGATAGCAATCAACTCCGCAATCACTCACCTCGATGTGCAGCGAGCAATTCTCCTTTCCATAAGCCATTATTCTCTTGGGCAGGCACTGGGCATCCCTGGCAAAGAACCTGATTCCCCCATTGTCATTGAACGCGGCGATGAACTGTATCTGACAAAGTCCTGGATAATGCCCCCAGTATTCGCTGATGTCATAGTTGTATGATGTCTCAAAACGCTTTTCAGGTGGAACCAGCCGCCCTTCCGAAACAGGGTCCAGCACCCAAAAGTCATCTGGAATGTTCAGCACTGGAAGTTCGTATGATATCAAAACGAGCCCTTCTGGAAGCACTGCCTTCTGAAGACGCAGCAGGAAGCCCTCATCCACGGCGCGAATGCGGATTTCCACTTCAAGTCCAGGAAAACCTTTGCAGTCGCCAAATGAAATTACCTCCCCGTCATCGGAACAATGCTCAAAGTCATTGCTGCTGATCCTTATCCCGTTTTTGAATGTCAGCAGGAAAAGCTCCTCTGAAGGCTGCAATACCTTGCGTCCGCGATAATACAAGGCGTCAATGGCGCCGCAATTCTCCTTGAGCGTCAATGTGGCCTGGGCTGTTCTCCGCTCCCATTTCATTTTTGCGCCTCCAGCATTATCATCTTCCACCCATATTTGGGCATGGTGATTTCCAGCTTGTCCCCAACGGCAAGAGCCTCTCCGCTCAATGCATCGCTGGCCCTTGCCTTTTTGGGCAAGGAAATGCTGACTTTTTCCGTTTCGCCTCGATTTCCAAGCAGAAGCAGAATCCTGCCATCCTTGCGTTTCACCGTGGTGCAGCGCACACTGCCAGAGGACAGTTTGACTGGATTGCTTTCGTCCCAGCCAGGCCATACAAGCGTGTCATCCAGCCCATATCCGAAATTGCGTATGAAATTCTGTATTTTCTTCCATTCCGCAGTCTGCGTCAATCCGGCATCTGTCTGGCAGAGCAGATCATAGCCGAAAGTAAGCGGCAACAGGGTGTCAGTCGCCTTTGCGCCATTCGCGCCAGTGGAATTTACCAGCACCCATGGGATGCATCCAGTCTGCGTCCCCAGAGAATGCGTCAGAATGTATGCGTCGCTGAAGCGCTCAGGGTATGGGGTGTCGCCATAATGCATCTCCCAGTCCAGTGCAATGCCGGCAAATGACAGCCATGGCACCACATTGCAGTCGGTCATGTGTATCATGACAGCAGGCAGCCCCTTGAAGGCTATCTTCCTTTCCCACAACATTGTGGCTGTGCGCTTCACCAAATCCCGCATCGGGAAAATGGGCCAATACGGCACCTTGCGAGGCGTGCTTCGGGAGGTGCCAGCCCAGGGATCCTGCATTACCATGTCATACAAGTTGTCATAGTAAATGCCAGTCCAATTCCTTTCCAGATAGGGCAAGGTATGGTGCAGCGTGAAGTCAATGTAGTCATCATCGGGGTGGCAGCAATATTGGTCATTGAATGTTCTGGCGGCGGCTCCTTTCGCCAGAAACCACTGGCTAGCATACATCTCCCGTTCTGGCCAGGACGGACAAAGCGCCCTTGGATTGAAATAGCGGAAGAAGTAGTCCGCCGTCTTATGGAAACGGGCGCCCTGCCACATGCGAAGCAAGAGGCTGCTGTCAGGAGTTGCCTTTCCGCCCCAGCGGGACCAGTTGTCATCATTGAGATTGTTCCTCTTCAGGTATTCTTCAGCTACCTTCTCCACCTCCTCCCTGGTTTTCCATTGTTTTTTCAGTACAAAGTCAATGAAGCTCCAGTCATTGTTGGGTGACACATTGAGCCCATCGTCCACCCTTTGCGCAAAATGCTTGCCCCCTCCGTTGAAGCTCAAAGTCTTGCTCGCCTGCGGCACCCAGCTTGTATAGAACGTGCCGGTGAGCTCCCTGTAATTCTGCGGAACCTTCTTGACCGGCGTTGGCTGCACGCCCATTTCTATGCTGAAGGCCTTGTCGAGGCTTCTTTCACTGGAGAACAGGTGGACGGACAAGACGGATGTGTCGCCATTGCGCACCAGTGAAACCGCATTTGCGCCTGGTGCGCGCCCCCAGTTCTCGTCGCTTTCCGCAAACCAGCACAGCCCGCGATAGAGGCCTCCCACCCAGATGTAGGGGCGGAAGCCTGGCAGGGCACTTGCCGCTGGCTTGTCTGCGCGCCAGAGCGTGCCGTCATTCTGCGGCAGGAAGCCGTATTTGTTGCGCCTCATTCCATCGCCCAGGGAATGAAACATCTTCAATTCATTTGCGTCCAGTGGAAACTCCAGGTTCACGCCATTGAGTTTTTGAAGGCCATCCGGCTCAAAGCGCAAGGTCAGCTTGCACATGCCGTCATAGTCATATTCCTGCCTCAATGCCAGCTTCCAACCTGGGATTTCCAGGTCATTCTCCATGACAACTCTGTCATC
>JAFZZD010000362.1 GCA_017615955.1 Victivallales bacterium | reverse complement strand
TTGTTCCCGCTAAGGCAACCTGAGTGGGCGCCGCCTCGGCGCCCACATACAAATTAAGGAGAAAAGCCATGCCATCCCAAATCGAAATCCCCTTCCTCCAGGTAGGCACCCTATCGCTGAAAACAGCAGCCTCCCCTGCCCGCAACTGCTGGACCTTGGGATGCGAGACGCTGGACCGCGACTACGCCAACTTCGATGCATACAAGGACTACATCCCGCAGCTGGCAGTCGGCTCCCTGCGCTTCCAGGCTGGCTGGGCGAAGACAGAGAAGACGCCTGGCGTGTATGACTTCTCCTGGCTGGACGCGCAGGTGGACGCCGCCCTCGCAATGGGAATCAACCCTCTTCTGGAGACTGGCTATGGCAACTCCATATATCCTGGCGGCGCAGGCCCAGACATCGGCTGCGGCCTGCCAACAGGCGAGGGACTTCAGGCATATTTCCGCTGGGTACGGGAAATGGTGCGCCATTACAAGGGGCGTGTGCACGACTACGCAATGTGGAATGAACCTGACAGCGGGCGACAGAACCAGACCAACGAGGAAATAGTGGACTTCAACATCCAAACCACACGGGTCATCCGCGAGGAGTTGCCAGAGGCCCGCATCGGCGCATTGTCCATTGCAGACTTCTCCAATGTCTGGCGCTTCAGCCATTACATCAGGCTCTTCCACGAACGTGGTGCGCTCAATGAGTTCGACTGGTTCATGTTCCACTCATACAAGAGCAACCCAGACCAGATTGGGGATGTTTACCGCACATTGGACGCCACGCTGAAATATTACAAGGCGCGGGGCATACTGCGCCAGGGCGAGGCAGGCTGCCCCTCGGAGCTGACCACCCGCTTCTCCATGAAGGGCGTGGACTGGACCGAACTCAGCCAGTCCAAGTGGAATCTGCGCCATTTCATAACAGACCATGCATTCGGCGTGCCCTCCTCCATATTCACCATCTGCGATTTCAACCATCTGCAGAAAATCAAAGACGGCCCTGGCGGCGAAATCAACCGTAAGGGACTGCTGATGGCGGATGCTGATCATCGCGTGATCCGTCCCAAGCAGGCATTCCATGCAATGCGCTGCATGACAACGCTGTTTGATGATGACACACTGCCTGTCAAAGGCGGCATGGCGGCTGTCCTGGCGAAGCGCCTCAGCACTGCATACACATGGAAACGCAAGAACCACAATATCCTGGCATACTGGGACCGCAGTGAGGTTCCAGGCAATGGCACACAACCAGAAACGGCTGTGGTTGCCACACGCAACTTCCCATTCTACGATCCAGTGCTGATAGACCCAGTCAGCGGGCGTGTATTTGAGATTTCACCAGAGCACATCCAGCTAAACGGCGATTTGCAGCTGTTCCATGATATGCCCTGGATTGATTCCCCACTGGTAATTACGGAGCGTAGCACTTTTCCCATATCATAATACGTCCACTGCATATTCCAGCCACATCAACAAGTGCTCTCCCTCGGTCGGTACACACATCAAATATCCCACTATGCAAAAGGGGCGCGACTTGAGTTCAAGCCGCGCCCCTTTTTAACGTTTTTGTCAAATATTACTTGACAAGGATGCCATCGCCGTAAACTGCACTTTCAATGGAGATGCCAAAGAATGTGTCATACCATACTTTGTTGTTGTTCGGGCCTGATGATGGTGTACGCAATGAACCGCAACCAGTCATAGCAGCAAGAACGATGACAGCACCGGCAATCATAAGAGCTTTCTTCATTTGTTTTTCTCCTCAAGTTAAAATCCATCTTTGTAATCTCAAATACGCACTATCTGAGATTTTCTTCGGCCAATATACACAAACTGCACGTATTTGCAAATGAAATGACCACTAATTCTGTCTGCAATGCCAAGCAGCACTTTGGCACATCAGCGTTGCTGTTCCGCCGCCAGAAGATTCGCCAGGTCATTGTCTGTCGCAGCTGTCTTCGGATAGTCCTTGAATGCCTCCGTTGCGGTAAGGAAAGCCTCCTTTTCGCCGCGGAAGCGATCCAGCTGCTGATAGTAGTCGATTTCAGCCTGATTCTTCTCAAGTGCGCTAGCCTTCGGGCAGGCTAGCGTCGTGCGCATTTTAAGCAATGCCTCCGAGAGGCCAGGCATAATTCTGCGCCCGCCGTTTTCCATGCGGAGCGTCATGAGTTTTATGGCATCCCACTCCGCACGCAACTTGAGCAATTCATCACCTTGTGCGGTCTTAAGCGCCTCGTCGTAGAGCTTGAGGCGCTCCGCAAACTTGTCCATGGTATCCTGGGAAGGTCCAAAGCCCCGCATCATGCCTGGACCGCCAGGTCCCATGCCGCCAGGACGCCCGCCTGGTGCCCCACCCGGTCCATTAACAGGATAGGAAACATTCCGCCCCATGTCACGGCGGAGCTCGTTGATTTGAGGCACAAGGGAACTCACCAGCGCGATAATGGCAACAATCAGCGCAATCGTACCGACATTCTTCTGAACTGCTTCGCTCATCTCTTTTCTCCTCGCATTTCTTTAGGTTAATGGAGCAAACGAGGTCATTTCACAACCTCGCCTTTACCCTGGACATGGCCCGCTTATGAATGTTCTGCGTTTTCAACGGATGCCATGCCACCAAAAGGGCACGTTAATGTAAAACTTGTTTGATGTTGCGCAAACTTGACTTGCGTCTTTTCCGTTTTCGCGACGGGATGGGCGGAGGTAGCCAGCGCGTCCCGCGCTGGAGCTGGAGGTAGCCAGCGCGTCCCGCGCTGG
>JAFZZD010000361.1 GCA_017615955.1 Victivallales bacterium | reverse complement strand
GGCACGCCTGTCATCCTCATCCAGGGATATTTTGACAACCTGGCAAATGACTAAGCCAACCTGAATTCGCCCCGCTCGGGGCGAACAATCCAATAGCAACTTGAGTGGGCGCCGCTTCGGCGCCCACGTTTTATAGACATGGCATATAGAATCATTGACAATGATGCGGCTCTGGCTGATTTTTGCAAATTGGCCATGGCGCAGGAAATAGTCGCGGTTGATACCGAATTTGTCTGGCGCAACACGTATTATCCTAAGTTCGCGCTGTTGCAGATTGCCTGGGACGAAGAAAGTTGCGTCCTGATAGACCCATTGGCGATAGAGGACAAGGCACCATTGGCGCAGTTGATGGAGGCACCTGGCGTGAAGAAGGTGTTCCATGCTGCGTTCAATGACATTCCCATCATCGAACGCTGGGCGAATTGCCATGTCTGCAATATTGGGGATACCATAGTCGCCGCTGGCTTTGCAAACCTGACCGCGCGTCTTTCTTTGGCAAAGTTGTTCGTCACCCAGATGGGGCTGGTGCTGACAAAGACGGAAACCCGCAGCGACTGGCTACAGCGTCCGCTAAGCGAGGCGCAACTTGAGTATGCTGGCGATGATGTGGCAAAACTGGTCGCACTATACAAGATCCTTGTAGAGAAAGTGGAGGCGGCTGGCAATCTGGCATTCTACAATGAGGAGATGGAGCAGCGCGCACTGCCTGGTGCCTACGATGAAATGCCTTTGGACGAATGCTGGCTTCGCGTGTCACGCTCTCCTTTCATCCATTTTACAAAGCAGGACTATGCGGTGTTGAGCAGGCTGGCCGCATGGCGTGAAGGCACGGCACGCACAGAGGACATTCCCCGCAATGCAGTGTTCCGCGATGAGTGGCTGGTGCAGGCCGCCATTAAGCATCCATACACGCAGAAGGAGGTGGCCGCGCTGCCTGGAATGTGGGCAAAGGTGGCAAAAGTGCGTGGCGAGGCAGTTGCCAAGGTGGTTTCCGCCGCAATGAAACTTCAGCCCCAGGACTGGCCTGATATGAGCCAGGTGCTGTTTGACAGGCGCATTGTGAAGCAACGCTGCGACCGTGTGGTTGCCCTTATGAACAAGCGTGCCGAAGCACGTGGCATAGACCCCATGCTACTGGGCAGCCATCGCGCCGCGCAGGATTTCGTGATTGCCTCCAATTCGCAGGAGAAACTTGCCAAAACACGGCTCATGAATGGCTGGTGCCATGAATTGCTTGCTCCCGCAATTGACGATATTGCCGAAGAGTATTACAAGAAGAGGATGATGCCAAGATGACATTCCTGAAATTGAAATGCCCAGTGCAGCATTACGCCTGGGGTGAGAAAGGCACCGATGGCAATTCTCCTTTTATTGCGCAGTTTCTGGGCGAGGAGGCAGCTGATTTGCCATGGGCGGAATTGTGGATGGGCGCACATCCTAAGGCAAGTTCCTTCCTGGAGAATGGCACTGGCCTCAACCAGGCAATAGCCGAACAACCATTGAAAATGCTGGGGCATGAGGGTGGGCTGCGCTTTCTGCTGAAAGTGCTGTGCTGCTCAAGCCCGCTTTCCATCCAGTCCCATCCAGACAAGGCGACCGCAGTGCGCCTGCACACATTGTACCCGGATGAATTCCCCGATGACAACCACAAGCCAGAGGTGCTGTGGGCATTGTCACCTTTCAGAGTTTTGGCTGGCTTCCGTCCCATACAAGAGGCGATAGATGACTTCAAAGCGAAGCAGGGTCTTTCGCACTGGGCGCGATTGCTGTCCGAAACAGGTGATTATTCCGCGCTGTGCCACAGCATTTTCGAGGGCGACACGCCTTCTTTCGACAGTATTGAACTGAACCAATCCAATGAAAGGGATGCCCTGTTTGCGGAATTGTGGAAGGCATATCCAGGCGACAGTGGAACCTTTTTCGCGTATGTGCTGAACTACATAAGGCTTGCTCCTGGACAGGCGGTATTTGTCCCAGCCAATACACCCCATGCATACATCGAGGGCAGAGGCGTGGAGTGCATGGCCTGTTCGGACAATGTGATACGCGCTGGCCTTACACCAAAGAGCAAGCGCAAGGACCTGTTGATGGAAACATTGGACTTTGCGCCGTCTTCTCCTGCCCGCATGATGGCGAAGAGCAGCACCAAGACTGGTTTCAGGCTGGATGCCAGCCCTGATTTCAGGCTCTCCATGATCAATGGCGGGCAGAATTTCATGTTTCCCAAAAACGCACCAGCCATAATCTGCGTGCTTGCTGGCTCTGCGGAACTTTCCTGCAAGGAAGGCAGGCTAAATGCAAATGCCGGCGAGGTCTTTTTCAAGACGGCTGACACCGAGATGGCAAGCCTCTCCACAAACACAAAGGATACGCTGATTGCCATCGCAGAGGAGTAAATGCGGGCGTGGCAATCTCGCTCATACGCAACAACTATGGAACTTTTCAAAGAACTTGGCATAGCCTGGAACCTGGAGAAAATCAGGCCCTTCAAGGTAAATGGCGTTCCCTGCTGGGAGAAGGAATATCAGGATATATTGCGCGCTGGAGTATGGGCAAGGCATTTCCCCAAGGCAAAATACATACACAACGGCGAGACCATTCTCTTCTACCATAACGAGCCAGGCTATAAGGGCGAGATTCTCTACAGGACGCAGCCAATTGGAGGGCAGGGCATAGAGCGCTCCGTGCTGGATGAGTACATTGACGACCTGAAGCAGCTTATAGCATACGCGCAGGACAAGCCCAAGGCGATGGCTTTGCTTCAGCAATTGCAGTTGCCAGTGCCCTTGTATGCCTCGGAGCGGCTGCGTTTCTACATGGGGGAGGACAACAAGGCGCACCTGGCTGTGATGTGGGGCTTCATAGATGAAAAGGAAAACGAAGTCATGCCCATAAGGCCCATAGAGGAGTATGCCAGGCAGTTTGAGGAATTTGTGCCTGACATGCGCTCGGTGCCCAAGCGGAGCCATGTCCGCCTGACGCTGTTTGTCATCGCAGCCGCGTTTGCACTACTGGTGTGGGTAATGGCGCGCTCGGGTCGCGTGGTGGAAGGACCTGGCATGCAGCCGCCAGACGTGGAGCACGATATTGCCGGTGCTCTTTATGTGCAGCCAGTGGGGCTAGTGGAAAAAGGCGAGATTGTCGCAGCAAGATGTGCATACAAGGGCACTCTTGACATACTGGGCACACGTCGCAATGTTAAGGCGGGCGAGGTGGTCTATCATCGTTTTGACACTGTGGGCAATTATCAACTTTCACTCTGGAATGACAGGTATAAATCCGATAATCAAATTCTGGTGGCAGTGCGGGAAGGCGGGCAGCCCGTGCCTGGTGGCTGTGCTGTGGCGATTTCACCGTCATGCCCCATTGTGGGCGAGGAGGTGCATGCCGTGAATTGCTCGCCATTGCCGCAAGATGTGAAGGCTGCGGAATGCAATGTGCGTTGGGATGGAGGCGAAAGTGTGCCTATTTGGAAGCCACTTGGAAATGATGGCGTACTTGAATTGCAGTGCCACGTATTCAAGGAGCCAGGAATGCACAAGGTTGAGATGGAGATGAAAATGGAGGATGGCTCCATTCGCACCAGCCAGCTGGAGTTCCCCGTGTTTGATGCCAAGGGGCTTTGTCCTGGCACGGAGGCCACTGTGCTTCGTCCAGGGCTTGCCGTGTTCCCATTGACAGGCAAAGCTTTCACCAGGCAGAATGTGTATGTCTGCGACGTGGCAGAAGGCCACGTGGATCTTGTGGTGGATCGTCTTGTGAACTGGGGCGACGGAGTAGGGCAGCATATTCCTGCTGGGCAGCACAAGGTGCTTCATAACTATAGGGTGCCTGGCATATATACTGTCCAGTTGCATTATGCTTTGAAGACTGGCCAGCAGCTTTACGCCGAGACAAAGCTGACGATTGTGGAACGCAAGTGATTTTTTGATTTCGCTATGTTCCCCATGAGGGTAGGTATGTGCGCGGCCATTGGCCGCGCATCAGG
>JAFZZD010000360.1 GCA_017615955.1 Victivallales bacterium | reverse complement strand
TTGATAACCTCCTCGCCGCACAGCTTTCCGTCAGGATGCTTCTGCACGACAAACTTGTGCTGCTTCTTCCACTGCGAAACCTGCTCAAGCCAAGCGCCGCGCTCACGGTAATAGGGACGTTTTGACATCAGGGATGAAAGAATGGCACGCGCATCGGAAACAATTGCCAAATCCGCGTGCTTGTTCTTATTCAGCTCGGAGTCATCAATGTCAATGTGGACTATCTTCGCGTGCGGTGCAAAGGCTTTTATGTTGCCCGTGACGCGGTCGCTGAAGCGCACGCCAATGGCTAGAAGCAGGTCGCACTCATGGACAGTCTTGTTCGCACCGTTCAGGCCATGCATGCCTATCCAGCGCAGGCTGAGCGGGTGTTTTTCAGGGAATGCCCCAACCCCCATCAGGCTTGTCACCACAGGGATTCTCCATGCCTCGGCAAAGGCGAGAAGCTCCTTGGCAGCGTTGGAGTGGATGATGCCGCCACCCGCGAAAATGCAAGGCTTACGGCTGGCGATGAGGACCTTGCGTAGCGTATCAAGCATCTCCTCCGAAAAAGAAGGGGGGAGGCAAAGAGCCCGCAGATTTGGACTAGTGGGAAATGTCGGCTCCCCAGTTGCCGCGAGCACATCACAGGTGATGTCAATGACGACTGGACCTGGACGTCCCCCCCGCGCTAACGCGAAGGCATCTTTGAGTACCTCGGACAGTTCCTCCAGGCTCATCACCAAATTGGAGTGCTTGACGATGGGGCGCGTCATGCCGATAATGTCCGTTTCCTGGAAAGCATTTTTGCCGATGAGCCTCTGATTGACCTGGGCTGTGATGGCAACAAGCGGGATGGAATCCATCCAGGCGTCGGCAATGCCTGTGACAAGATTGGTGGCACCTGGACCGCTCGTGGCGATGCAGACACCTGTCCGCCCTGACTTGCGCGCGAATCCATTTGCCTCGAAGGCCCCGCCCTGCTCATGGCGTGGCAAAACCACCCTGATGCCAGAGCCAATCAGCGCCTGATGAATCAGCAGACTTGTTCCGCCAGGATAGGCGAATACTGTTTCAACGCCTTCGTTCTTCAGGCATTGTATGAGTATCTCTGCGCCATTCATAGTGGTTAGTGGTTAGTGGTTAGTGGTTAGAGTGATAGTTAATTAACGACATGTTACAAGCTACGAATAGTTAGTGGTTAGTGGGCTATTGCTAACCACTAACCACTAACCACTAACCACTAACCACTAATCGACCGACTTGCGTATAGATTTCCACCGCCTGACGGATTTCCGCGACAGGCGAGTACTCCAGTGCGCTATGCGCAACGCTGATGTCGCCAGGACCGCACACCACGCAGGGGAATCCCTTGAGGGAGAGCTGACCGCCATCCGTGCAGTAGGCAACGGACTGCGGCGTGGCATCCAAGCCGAATGTGGCAACTGTCTCACAGACAGTCTTCACAAATGGATGGTCCACAGGCGTCTGCATGGCGGGTCCTGCATGGGTCCAGCCTAGTTCCACGGGGAAGCCAAGCGCCTTTGTCGCGTCTTCTGCCAGTTTTTTAAAATGAGGCAAGGCGGCCCCGGCCTCTGGAATAAGACGCATGTCACAGGTGATTTTGCAGAAATCAGGCACGATGTTCCCCTTGGTGCCGCCTGCAATCATGTTTGGCGAAAGCGTACAGCCATTGGCGAAATTCGGGCTGGTCATCTTGGAAACCTGCGGAATGGCCACTTCTTGCAGCCAGCAAAGCAGGCGACCTGCTTTAATAATGGCATTATCCCCCAGTTCAGGCCTGGAACCGTGGGCGGACTTGCCGCGGACAATCAGCTCCAGTGTTCCATGGCACTTGTGAAACACCACAGGCTTGTTGCTGGTCGGTTCGCCGACGATGAAGCCGTTACAAGGCCACTTGCCAAGCTCCAGAAAGTAGGAGCCCTGACAGCCCGTCTCCTCTGAGGCGCTGGCCACCATCAGCAAATTCACGGGCACTTTCTGCTCAATGAGAATGTCGCACGCCTTCAGCATCGCTGCCAGGCTGCCTTTGGTGTCACAGGAGCCGCGCCCGTATATAAAACCGTCCTTGATGGTCGGTTCAAAGGGCGGTATGACCATACCGTCTGTGCCAACGGTGTCCAGATGCGCATTCAGTCCCAAGCACGGAGCACCTTCAATACCACAGCTGTGGAAGCCGATGACATTCGGGCGCTTGGGAGCGATGTACTGTTTCTCCACTTCCATGCTCAATGTCCGCATAAGCCCCTCTACATAGAGGCCCATCTCCTCT
>JAFZZD010000359.1 GCA_017615955.1 Victivallales bacterium | reverse complement strand
GCAATTATAGTCGGCAATCAATTTCACCAGGCCAATCTGCAGTGAGACATCTCCGATTGTGTACATTTGAAACAGTGCGTGCAATGCATAGAAGCCCCAAATGGACTTGCGACGGGACACAGCCGCAAGGCTCCTGGACAGTGAAATGCTGGTGAAATCCCCGCAAACCTCGCACATTTCGTTGTACAGAATGTTCGACAGATATTCTTCAGCCTCGTTGTTATCGCTGAAATCCGTTGCCACGGCATTGGAAAGAACCCTTTGCGCCAGACCGCGCACCAGCACGGACTGGCTCTTCAACGCCTTGTGCAATAAATTGAAGTCCAGGTTATCGACAAGACGGGCCATTTCATCAAGGAGCATCACATCAGCCTGGTTCCTGCTTTCGATTTTTGCAGGAAACACACCCTTCAGGAAATCCTTGCCGGCTTCTATCTCTCCATAGCCTTCAAGCCCTTCGGTCTTCAGGTATGCGCCTAAAAGCAACTTCCGCCTGTCCTTGTCCTTGCAGGCGTCAATCGCTTGGCGCAGCACATTGGAAATATCCTCCATATCCTCATTGTCGCGCAACGCCTCCACTGCCATCAATGCATACGTAAACACAGGGTCCTCACGCTGCAAATAGGGCTTCAACGCCTTGAGTGCGCCCTCGCCCATGCCAAGTCTGCGTATCTCCTCCAGCACAATGCAAAGCGCATAGTCGTCCTTCGCGGCAGGTAATGCCTTCGCCAGAGCCTTGCCCAGTTCGGCTGGCAAAATGCTGCCTTCTTGATTGCCCGCCTCCATGACCAGGCCTTCCAAGGCAAAGGAGGCCTTCACTGTGGCCTCGTCATTCTCCTGCTTCAGCATTGCCACCAGGCCCTTCACGTTTTTCGCCAGGCCTTCCTTCGCCAGTTTGTTCAAGGCCGTCACGGCCTTCTTGTGGTCTGCCCAGACGATCTTGTCAATTGCGGCGGCCAGTGTATCTTTTTTCTTCACTGTATTCTTGTTTGCTTTCTTTTCCATAGCAGCGCACCTCCTCAGCAAAGCGTCCAGGGCCGTCTCATCGGCTGATTTACCAGCATATTCGCGCCATCGTCTCTGATGAAACGCAGCAAGGCAGGGTCAAAATGCAACACGCGGCCAGTACGTATTGCGCAATTGGCAAGATGCACCAGAATGTTGCTTCTGTTGCCATTCATCTCATTCAAGGCGAAGGGCCTGCGTGTACGCACCGATTCGTTGAAATCGGTGATCTGCGGCTCCGGGTCGGGCAGTTGCTCCACCAATGTGGCAAGATTGGCCGGCTCCGTCACAAAGTTCTTGTACACCTTGCCCAATGGCCCCTCAATAAAGGGCTTGTCCTTGGTCTCTTCCTTGCCCCATTCGCAGGATTCAAGGATGATCTTGCAGCCGTCGGCATACTCCATATATACCTGCCCCCACATGCCAACCGCGTCTGGATGGGGCGGCCACGGCGCATTCGCCTCGATTTTTATGGGGCTTGTGTCGTCCTTGTCCAGGATGTACTGAACTGGGTCAAGATAATGCTGGCCCATATCGGCAAGACCACCGCCGTCATAGTCCCAATACCCGCGGAATGACATGGATGTGCGGTGGGACGTGTAGGGCTTGTAGGGCGCTGGTCCCAGCCACATGTCGTAGTCCAGATCGTCTGGCACTGGTTCAGGCGCCAGTCCAACCTTGCCAGTCCACATGCTTGCCTTCCAGGCAAAGCCAGTATGCGCGCTGATGCGCACGGTGAGAGGCCAGCCCAAGGCGCCGCTCTGCACCAGCTTCTTCAATGGCTTCACCGTGGTGCCAAGACCGTAGAAGTTGTCCTTGAAGCGGAACCAGGTGTTGAGGCGGAAGACACGGGCGTTTCTCTTCACCGCGTTGGCGATGTAGGTGCCTTCGGCAATGGTGCGTGTCATGGGCTTCTCCGCCCACACGTCGCAGCCTGCGTCCAGGCCATATATGTTCTGCAAAGCGTGCCAGTGCGGCGGCGTCACCACGTGCAGCACGTCGATGTCTTCATTGTCAATCATCTCCCGGAAGTCGGCATACCCCTTGCACCCATTGCCAATCTTCTCCAGAGACGACTTGACCCTGGACTTGAAGCAGTCGCACACTGCCACCAGCTTCGCCTGCGGGTCGTCCAGCACATATTTTATATGCCCCTGCCCCATCATTCCCAGCCCTATTATGGCGTGGTTTATCCTGTCATTGGCGCCAGGCATGCCCCTGCGCCCCAGAATGGCGGACTTGACTACCTGCGGAGCCTCTTTCTTCTTCGCTACCATCTATTTTTCTCCTTGCTTTATAGTAAAATCAAAAGCATAGCTAAAACACGGCGAAAGTTAATGTGTGTTTTTACTTTTTCCAGTTAGTTTTTTTATTTTTCTTATTTATCTGCGCGGCACATGTCCACGCAAACAAATTGCAATTCCTCGCCTTGATTATGGCAAATCAACTGTATATTATTGCGACTTTTCCAAAGGGGAAGACTATGAGACAAAAACCATATCAACATCAGAAGGGGTCAAGCAGCCATTTGCGACGATGCAGTGGCTGTGTTCCTAATTGAACGCAATGCCTTGTTATTCATATACTGCGTTCCTTTGCATTGCAAGAATTTCTGAATTGATATGGGGGCTAAAATGTCCGAAAACAAAATATCTGAAAACCTCCTTGAAGATGTGAATGTGGGTATTCCCGAAGAGGTGGAAAAGGCGATCATCGGCCTGTCCGAAGCCAATAACATCAAGGAGCTCCGCAGCACCCTGGAGGCAATGAACCCCGCAGACGCGGCTAGTGCCCTGGAGTTGCTGACTCCAGAACAGCAGGTCGCCGTATTCCTGACCCTGCCGAAGGACATCGGGGCCGAAATATTCACTTACGTTGACAGCGACATACGCGTCCGTCTTGTCCAGCACATCGCAGCGCCTGGAACAACAGACAAGATACGGCAGGACTTCATCAACATGTTCGAAGGCCTGGCTGCCGACGATGCCATCGACGTACTGGACGAATTGCCGGCCAACCTGGTGGAGGAGCTGCTGTCACGCTGTACGAAAGACCGCCGCGAACAGCTCAACGCCATTCTCAAGTACCCACCCAACAGCGCAGGCAGCCTGATGACTGTGGAATACATCATCCTGCCGGAGAACATGACCGTGGCAGGCGCATTGGCGCAGATACGCCGTCAGGGCAAGCGCAAGGAAACCATAAACTACTGCTATGCCGTCAGCGCTGGCCGCAAACTTTCTGGCGTGCTTTCACTTAAAACCATCCTGTTGAGCGACGAGAATGTGCTCATCAAGGACATAATGACCTCGCCTGTCATCTTCGCCTACACTCACGAGGACCAGGAAGTGGTGGCCGCAAAGGTCAAGAAATACGACTTGCAGGCAATCCCGGTAGTGGACAAGGAAGAGCGCATGGTGGGCATCATCACTGGCGACGATATCATGGACGTTGTGGAAAAGGAGGACACCGAGGACTTTGAAAAGATGGCGGCCATGGAGCCGGCCAAGGACGAATATATGAAGTCAGGCATCTTCGTGCTGGCACGCAACCGCATCAAGTGGCTGGTCATCCTCATGGTGTCATCCACGGTTACTGGCTTCATCATCACACGCTTCAACAACCTTCTTGCCTCACAGGTCATCCTCGCCAGCTTCATACCAATGCTTATGGACACGGGAGGCAACTGCGGCGGTCAGGTTTCGACTCTTATGATCCGCGGCATGGCGGTTGGGGACATCGAGCCAGAAAACTGGGCAATGGTGGTATGGAAGGAGCTTAGGGTGGCCCTGGTGGTGGGTTGTGCCCTGTGCGTCGCCAACATAGCCAGAATGTGGCTCTTTGTGAAGGAGCTTTCGCTGCCGGTGGTGCTGGTGGTCAATGTGACGCTGATAATAATCGTCGTATTCGCAAAGATCATAGGCTGCCTCCTGCCAATGCTGGCTAAGCAGCTGAAATTCGACCCGGCACTTATGGCAACTCCCATGATCACCACAATCGTGGACGCCCTGGCCCTCAT
>JAFZZD010000358.1 GCA_017615955.1 Victivallales bacterium | reverse complement strand
GAGAGACTCGTGCCTGCTGCGGTAGTGCCAACTAAGATAGGAGGAGAACATGCCTGACGCAAGGCATTCATCGAGAATGCTTTCCATATCTTCGTCCTCCTCTGGCGGGATGTCATCGTCGGCGGTGGAGACCTTCTGGAAGAAGTTGGTGGGCGGCATCTGCTTCGGGTCTCCGACCACGATAAGCTGCTTGCCACGGGCTATCACGCCAATGGCATCCCATACGGGAATCTGCGATGCCTCGTCAAACACTATTAAATCAAATGGAGAGGAATCTGGAGGCAAATATTGTGCCACAGACAGGGGACTCATCAGGAAGCAAGGCTTAAGCTGGCGCACAAGCGTCGGTATTTCAGACAGAAGTTGCCTGACTGGCTTCTGCCGTGTCTTCTTTTCGCATTCCCTCTTGAGAAGGCCAAGTTCTGTTCCTTCCGGGCACTGCCCCAAACGCCCGCGCGGCAGGGAAGCCGCAAGTCTTGCCTGTATGATGTTTTTGGAAAGACTGGTGTACTTGTCGTCCAATTCGCAGAATCTGCGTATCTTCCCCTCGTGGTCCAACCCATTGAATTGCGCAAGAACCTTTGACTGCCCAAGGATCTGATTGAGCATTTCACGCGCGTATGTTTTTTCAAACATCGATGTGGCCTCCTGGGAAGGTATGCCGCCCGTCTCAAAAGCCGAGACAAAGTTCTGTATTCCAAGCTCGCATGCTCGATCCTTAAGATTCAGATACCTAAACATATTACGCAGGCTGGACACATGCTCAAGAAGCCTCTTCAGCTTATTCTGAAGGCATTCCATGTCATTTTCCTGACCCACCATTGGGGAATAGTTTTCAAAATCAGTCGTAGCCTCCTGGCACACGCCAAAGTTCTGCACAAACTCGTCAATTTGCCTTCTTTCCGCAGCTTCCCCAGAAAAACGCCTTTCTGCTTCGGGCAGAACCTTGCGAAGCTGCTCAATGAACTGGCTCCACACGCCCGCATCTTTATCGGGCAGAAGCCTGATGTATTCATTGATTGAACTGATGGTCTCAAGAATACTCTGCAATTTCTCCCATTCAGTCCCATCCTCCTGCCAGAATGCCCCCAATAGCTCCTTGGCCTTTGGCAGCATATTTTCATATTGCTTACTATTTTCCATCCAAAGTGCAAAATCAGGCAACACAGAGGAAAGTTCTTTGATTGACAGCTTCGTTCCACCCAGCTTCTTCAATCCCGCAAGCTCTTTCAGCAGCGACCAGTTCTTCAGGAAGCGGAACAGGAAAAACGACTGTGCATTCTGGTGGATACGAGCCTCTATGGCCTCGGTATCTAGAGCCTTGACCACGTCCAGATTATAGTTTCTGAGTTTTACCCTAAGGTCCTTGAGAAGAATGGCGCATTTGCAGAAATGCAGGAGGAACTGGGCGTTGTCGGCAAATGACTCCGCAAGCAGGCATACTGGAACGTCAGGAGTGTTCTTGAGCCTTTCCGCAATGTCCACGAATTGTCGTATTGCTGGGACAAGGCTTGAGACAGGCAAGCCAAGCATGGTACAGAGTGAGGAATGGCTGCTCCGCAGTTTTTCAATGCAATCTGCTAGTCTTTGTGCAGCCTTTGTAAAGTTCCTTTCAAACTGAGGATTCCATTCAGCATGCACAAGCCAAGGCAGCATTTCCAATTCCCCAGGTTCAAGCTTTTCAAACGCATTGGACAGTTCGGACACTATGGCAAGAAGCCCGTCATAATCTTCCTGTGACTGCTCCACGCAATTTATGCCAGGCAATTCCTCAAGGGATTCTGATGACATAAGGCGCGAAAAGCAGTCGTATGCAGACAAGCCATTGGGGTATTTTCGATGCAGTTCACTGACATACGTGTTCAATTCGTTGCGAAGGCTCACAAGCTCTGTCGCAAGCTGCCCCCACTGCTTGGATTCATGCTTCTCCGGAAAATCCAGTGCCTCCGCAAATTGAGCAAGTACCTCGCCTTTGCCCGCCTTGTTGGAGTGGAGTTCCAGGCAGAACGGACGAAGCCCCACTGCCGAAAGACGCTTGTGAACCACCTCCAGCGCAGCCTTCTTCTCGGAGACGAACAGCACCTTCCTTCCATTTGCCAGGTTGTGGGCAATTATATTGGTGATGGTCTGGGACTTTCCTGTTCCAGGCGGACCATGCAGGACAAAACTCTTCCCAATCGATGAATAAAGAACAGCCGCAAGCTGCGACGAATCAGCGCTCAAGGGGCAGTACAATTCCTGTAGTTTCAGGTGCTTTTCTACCTCCTCAGGCGGGAACACTTCGATGCCATCGTCATAGATGCCGCCACCTTCTATCAAGTGCCTCACCAGTGGGTTCTGTTTCAGCTGCTCCTCGCGGGCAGTCATATCCGTCCACATGACGAATTTGCCAAAGGAGAAGAGACCCAACCTGGCCTCCTCACGCACCTCCCAGCCTTGCATTTCCTTGATGGTCTGCCTGAATATCTGCATGACAAGCCCCACATCGACCCCGGATTTATCGGTCGGCAAAGGTGAAAGCCCAGGCACTTCCAGCTGATACTGGCTGCGAAGAAGCTCCAGCAGTGTTTCATTTATGATGGTATCCTCGTCAAGGCGCTCGATTCTTATCCCCTCGGCAATGGATTTTCTGACAAGGCGTACCGGAAGCAGCAAAATCGGGGCAAGATACGATTTCTCGTCCCGAGGCATGACCTTCCACTCCAGAAAGCCAATGGCAAGGAACAGGGTATTGACACCGCCTTCCTCCATATCCGTCCTGCCCTGGCGGTACATGTTCCTGAGACGCCTGCCCAAATCATTTGGGGACAGGAGGGACCAAAGCCTCTTCTGCTTCAATTCACTTTCCAGAAGCTTTGCAATCTCGGGCTTTATGTCGCTGTTGCGCAACATGGCCAGGTCATGCAAGTCCTTCTCGCCAAGCAGATTCGCAAGTGGATTCAGCGAAATCGATTCATTTGCCGCCAGCTTGTCTTCCAGGATGCTTATGTCATTGCATGCAATTGGAATCACAAGCTGCGTGTCCCTTACATTGAGCAGCCTGTTTCTCAAGGAAAGATCCAGCAGCTTCTGCGTCCATCTGGCAATGCGCCCAGACCGCAGTTCAGTGGCATGCAATGAGGATAGATCTACTTCCTGCTGAAGACTGCGCTTGTGCTCCGCAGCAAGCTTGTCCACTTTACGTTCAGGAGCTTCAAATACGATGCCCTCAACACTGCGTTTCAGAGGAAGCGGCTGTATGCCGCTGTGACGCGCACGTATGACATCAATGGCGCATTGGAAATCCTCGTCAATGTTGAGATGCGATGTTCGCGCAGTCGCCTCCGCCTCGGCGAATGTGGCGTTTCCAGTGACCATGGTAGTCTCAATCACCAGGAATTCGTCCAGGTCACTCAGTTTGCGGATTGCCTGAAGATCCATTTGTGGTATGTCCGCAAAGTAGCGTTCCACAAGATGGCATCCGATGTATGCATGGCCATCCTGAAGCATGATCACCGGATGGAGGTTGCATGCTTCCATTGCCGAGGCAAAAAGGAGTGTGGTGTCCAGGCAGGTTCCAAGGCGATATTTGTAAATAGTATCGGCAAAGCGGATGCGCTGTCCTGGCACACCGAAGGACGAGGCTGGCATAGAGTAGTTGATGCCCCAGGTATGAATGGCCCGGTATATTGCAGTGCATTGCTCGTATGCACGTTCCCGGCCTTCTGCATAGCCATTGATTGAAGGGGAGCCTGTCACTTTCTTCAATTCCTCGGCAACCAGTGTCATCAAATGGTTTATCACCTCCAGATTAGGTGTGACGAATGAGCAGATAAGTTCCGGCATTATCTTCAGCCCCAGCCATTGGTCCGCCGCAAATGCCGTCATTTCATAGTCCTTGTGGAACAATGTCTGTTCCTGATTGCCTATGTCCAGGCTGATGCTGCCCTTCAGCATTTCGGAGATTGATGAAAGCAACTGGTAGTCCAATTCGATGCCAGGGCTGGGCACCTGTATTGTCTCATTGGCCTTGAGTATTTCAATAGGGAGAGACTTTTCCTGTATAAAGCCCGTGGAAGATGAAAACGTGCATTTCAAATGCTCCAGGTCATTGCCGCCATTGTTCGTCAAAAGCAGCTCGTACACAACAGGAACGGCATTCTGTTGCAAGGCAAGGTTTATGAATGGAATATAGTTCAACTCTACAGAAACAATGTTGCTCTCCTCGCCAGATGCCACATTGCCATGCGCCTCATTCTCGTTTCTGCCTGACAACTCCATAAAAAACTCCGATATCTTATTGAATTGGATTATAACTAATAAGG
>JAFZZD010000357.1 GCA_017615955.1 Victivallales bacterium | reverse complement strand
TGCTCTTGTTTCAGCTTGGGCACTGTTTCAGTTGCCCAGTTGCAGGAAGGGTGTAGTGCGGACGCGTCGTATGCCTTGTTGAACTGGCAGGCTGAAAAGTCGGAGGCTGGAGCGGATGGCGAGTTGACGGAGGCGCTTAATCGGCTGTCCAAGGAACTATATGAACAGCAGTGCCAGCTGGCTGTGCAGCGTTTTGCTCCATTGTTGCGTCTGGATGATGGGGTTCCCACTTTGCAGTCCAGCGTGATCAGACTCATTGATGACTATGCCAAGGCGCAGCAGATATTAAAGGAAGTCATAGCGTATTATTCGGTTCCTGCGAAGGTGGATATTCCCATCGAAACATGCCTGCAATCCCCGATATGGCGCAAATATGGCAAGAAGCAGCAGGAGGCATTCCGTCTGTGGGCATTGAATAAAAAGGTACTTCCCCTTGATGAACCCAAGGGGTTCAATCGTGATTTGATTATAAAGCTTGCGAAATATCTAATAAAAAACATAGATGTTGCCAGAGACATTCAGACTGTGCTGGACGAGTATAAATGGGATAGCCTGGAGGATTTGGACACCATGTATGAGGCGCTGGCAAGGGCCGAGGTAGTTGAACTCCCGCTTCATCAAGGCTTCTCGGTTGATGAAGTCGGATACGGAAAATTGCAGCAGAAGATCTTTGAGTTCAAGGCGTATTTGCCTGGGAAATATGTGCTGTGCTTATTGGACAAGGCAGAGAAGATGCTTGCCGACGAGCAGGCCAGGCTGCTTAAGAACGGCATAAAACATGATGACAAAAGCGAAAAGGCACTGACTGAACTGGAACTTTTACTGAATAGGGCATTGTCCGATGTTCGGGATGATGTCCGTTTCAAGGAGGCGTTGAGAAATAATCGTGTACGTATGGATGCGCTGCTTGAGAAAATGGGGCAGTTGCGTTGTGAGATGTGGACTGGCGCAATTAAGGCATTGGGCAGGGAGCAGCGCTATTGGGAGGCGTATCTCTATTATTGTGGCTGCATGGCGCAACTCAATGCAGAAAAGGACAATCGCTTTGGTGTATATTCACAAGTCATGCGGATGTTGCCCGTTGGCTTTGGCGTGGAGTTGGCGTTCAGGTCATTCTTGCCGGATGCTGTCAAGAAATACAGCGAGGCATCACGGCAGGCATTGGAGATAGCAAACAAGCCAGCCATAGCATACGCAATATGCTCCATGGCGCGGGAAATGTGCAGAGCGGCCAGGACTGACGAGGAGATTAAACTGCAACGGGATGTGGAGACGCAGTTCCAGCTGGCCAGGGAGCGTGTGCTTTCCACAGTGCTGCGCCGCACCATATCACTGGGCGAAATGTTTTCCGCCATGCCTGGCATTGGCGTGACTTACAGGCAGGATCTGGAAAATGAGCTGCGCAGGCTGCTTGATGCGTTTGGCCTGGGGATGATCGTTGTCTTTCAGGAACAGGCCAATGCCGATTATACTTCCACAGGCGGGAATGTGGCGAATCTCGAGGCCAATGAGAGCAGCGAACGTCAAAGCACCAGAACAGTTGAAAGATTGCTTGTGGCGCGTCGTGTGGAGAATCCAGACTATGTGAAGGATGCCGAGGGCACGGCGGACATGCTTCATTCCTCCAGGATCATGTTCCTTCAGGACCGGATCATGCAGGTCATACGCATTAGGCAAATTGAACCCCAGGCGCATGTTCGCGTTTTCTTCACTTTCAAGGGACCTGGCTTTTCCAAGATGCTTGAATTGAATGAATTCTACAGCAAAAGTTTCTTTGTGGAGGAAAGCCATCCCATAAATGACGTCAAGCTGCTTGATACCCAAAAATATTATGCTGAAAAGGATGTGCCGAAAGCCAGTGAGGAACCACAGCTGAAAAACGACAGGGTATGGACGCAGGGGCAGATGCTGGACTGGGCAAGGAAGGGAAGCCTTGAAGTGGTGGCGCTCATGTTGCTTGTGCACATCAATGAATATCCACTTTATTTGCAGAATATGCTGGAAAAGGACAGGGATCGGCTTGATGCGGCGTCAAAGCTGGATTTGCTGGCGCAGTTCAGTCTGCTATGCGATTTGCAGAAAGAAGGTGATGACTTGAAATTGCTGGATTTCACTGGGCCAGTCACCGCAAAAAACTACAATGAGTATCTTGGGCTGCTTCACAAGCAGCGGAGTGCAATTCTGGATGGTCGCAAGGCTGCGGCGGATAGGATGCATCGTGCCGCGAGCGAGTATGTCCAGGCGCGGGAGGCTGGCAAGTGATGTCGAGCAAGGAGATTTGCGGCGAGGCGCTTTCCTGCCTGGTCGAGGCGCATTGGAGGGCTGTCAGCAATGGAAAGGCATTGCGGAGTATTGCCAAGAGGCAGGTGACACGCGTTTGCTATGATGGAAAATCCTACATAGTGAAGACTTACCAGCTTGGCTTCTTCAGGCGTGTTCTTGGATTGAAGGTGCGTTCATTCAACTACATGGATTGCCTTGGAGGGCTGACGCCTGGCTGTCTCTGCGACTGCACCATGGGCGACTGGCAAGTTGTGGTTTTCGAGGATGCGGGCAAGAACAATCTCTTTGACTTTGACTACAAAGTTCCTGATGATGCCAGGACTTTGGGGTGTTTTGCAGAGGCGGGCCGGCTGCTGGCTGAAATGCATCGCAGAAATGTGTTTCATGGCGATACCAAGTCACCTAACTTTGTGGTAAATGACAATTGCCCTGCATTGTCGCCCGTGGTGATAGTGGATTGCGACAAAGTCAGGCAGTACAAGGACTTGCCCGCGATGAAGGCGGCGTTCAATCTGGCGCAGTTCATTGAAAGCGGCTACTACAAGCCGCCAGTGGAGAGCCTGGTCAGCCATTTCGGGGCTTTCTGCAATGCCTACAAGGAAAGTGCGGGCCTTGATGAAGCGCAATGGAAGCGCCTGTTCCAGCTTGCATTGGATATTGCCGAAAACAACAGGCACATTGAACGGCAGACCAAGCCAGAGGCAATCATTGGATTGAAAAAACTGCTAGGTGTAGAATGAGGGAATTCCATATAGAGAAAGGCTGGGAGAGCAGGCTTCAGGTGTTGGGGATTGATTCGCTGGAGAAGATGCTGGCTTTCAGGAGTGAAGGCTGCACTTCCGTGCACAGGCGTGGCGCGACGTATAAAATCCCCTTGCCAGGCGAGGAAAATGAGCATCTTTTCCTGAAATGCGATTATTTCACATACAAGAAGGAGATCATCAAGGACTTCTTCTGCGGAAAGAAGCCTGCGCAGAATAGCGTCAAGGAACGCATTGCTTTCGACTATGCCAGGAAGGCTGGCTTCATTGTCCCCGATGTGATTGCCTGGGGGCAGATGACAGCGTGGGGACTGCCCTCCAAGGCCGCCATGCTCATGCGGGAAATCCATGGCACGAATCTGGAGGAGTTGATACGCGGTGGGCAGGAAAAGGATTTTGTCTCACAGGCGGAAGGTCTGCTGCGCAAGATGTTCGGCTGCGGTTTTGACTGGCCGGACTACAAGCCAGAGCATTTCATCGTGATGCCAGACGGAAAAGTCGCGCTGATTGACCTGGAACGCATGCGCTTTGTGGTTGACCCCCTTTCTGAAGAGCAAGTCGCCTCGCGCCTGGAACGCTTCCGTATGATGGTGGAGGCAATAAAGTGCAAAAGATAAGCGAGCTAATTATGGGACAAATGGGACAAATGGGACAAAAACATCAGTCCCATCAGTCCCATGAGTCCCATCAGTCCCATAACCCCAAAAGGAAATTGCAATGAAAAGGATTACATTTTGCATTTTGCCATTGCTATGTGTGGCGATGTGCGCCATGGCGCACGACATCACAAAACTGGAAGGAAAGATCAATCTAGATGGAAAACTGGACGAGGCAGCATGGAAAACAGCGTTGACCTTTGATAAATTCACTATACACGACACTGAAACTCCTGGCTTCCCGGCAAAGGCCTCGGTGATTTACGATGCGGATGCATTCTACGTGGGCTTCCATTGCCCCACGCCTCCAGGCGGAACGGCCCCGCTTTGCAATGTCAAGGCGAAGGATGGCTATGTCTATAGGGACGACTGCATTGAAATCATGCTGGATCCAAACAAGACAAATGACCGCTACTTCCATTTTCTTGTCAATGCGATGGGCATTGTAAACGACCGCTATTGCGACCAGGGAGGATATGTGGGCGACGGCAAGTGGAACAGCGAGGCTACAGCGGCTGGCTTCATAGGCGATGGCTTCTGGTCCGTGGAAGTGCGCATCCCGTTCTCGTCCCTGGACATAGACCCCAACGCTGGCAAGCAGTGGGGATTGAACCTTTGCAGGGATTGCCGCAAGCCAAACCAGGAGGCAAGCATATCGCCCAAGGGCGCCTTCAATGTGGCGGGCATGTTTGTACCCATTGACGGCATAGAACTGGACCTGGTGAGATATGGGTGGGAGACCTCGCCAGTGAAGCTGGACTGCAAGGGCAGTGGCGAAAACCTGCTGGTGGAAGTCAGCGCACCAGTCAGCAATTTGGCGAAAGTGCCGCAGAAAGCCAAGATTGACGTATGCCTGATTGGGGATGATGTGGCATCCAGCACAGTTACACGCGACTTCGCCGCAGGTGAAAGCGTGAATATCAAGGTCTCTGGCATGAAGTTGAGCAAGCCAGGCAAATATACCTGCGTTGTCAGTGTGCTTGACGCTGTCACTCGCAAGATATACAAGAGGCATTTCTATCCAGTGAGCGTTGCCTTTGCGCCCATTGAAATCACGCTCTTGAAGCCCAGCTACCGCAATGCCATATTCGCCACCCAGAACTTGCAGGAAGTGGTCTATGAGATCAAGAGCAACTTGAAGGAGGCTGAAATTAAGACTGGCATCCGTGATAAGCAGGGCAAGGTGCTGTGCGAGAAGACCGTGAACAAGTCAGGCAAAGTCAGCTTCCCTGCCGCCCCTCTGCCGGAAGGGACTTTGGAGATTTTCGCCGTTTCAGGCAATGAAAAGCCAGCCGTGCATCCGCTGCGCAAGCTCCCCTACAAGAAGAACGAAGTGTGGCTGGACGAGCAGAGGCAGTGGCGCGTGGACGGAAAGCGCTTCTTCTTCCTGGGCGAGTGGAACGACATACATACCCCAGGCGCAAAGGTCAGCGTCAGTGGTGTCAAGGAGCCAGGCGGAAAGTTCATCTGCGGTAACCTTATGTGGTCCAGCTTCAAGGGCAAGGGTGCCTACTATAAGCCTAATCCGACGGAAACTGAGATGATGCACATCCGCAACGAGGTCAACAAGGTCAAGGACAATCCAGACCTGTTTGCGTATTACCTGGTTGACGAGCCAGAAATAAGCAATGTGTCCATTATTGGTCTCAACAAAGTCGCGGACCTGGTCAGGGAGGTTGACCCGTACCATCCGTTGATCATTTCCAATGACACGGTAAATGGAGCGAAGGACTTCAGCACTGCAGGTGAGATCAATGGATTGCATCCATATCCCACGCCAGCGAAGAACTCGCCCAAGAGCAACTTCGGGCGGATTGTCACATTCATGGACCAGGTGGTGGAGTTCAACAAGCGCAGGGTCAGCCCCCAGGCTGTGGCATATCTTCAGCAGGGCTTCAACTATGGCGATCATGGCGCAAGCAACAGCCGCATTCCAACGTACGACGAAGTGCGCACCCAGTTCTTCATGACGCTGATCATGGGCGGTCGCGGCATATTGTTCTACAACCGCACCACTGAACTATATCCTGAACTGTTTATGGGCATGCCGGAAATTGCCAAGGAAATGAATGCGCTGAGCAGCGTGCTTCTTGAGGATGACTGCGTGGAACCTGGCTTCAAAGTAGATAATGCGAATGTGCGCTGGATGTGCAAGAAGCAGGGAAATGACTACTGGATTTTCGCCGTTTCCACCACCCATGGCAAGGAGAACGCCACATTCACATTCCCTGCGCTGGGGAGCCGCAAGCTCAACCTTGTTCGCGAGGCACGTACAATCAATCCAGTCCAGGGCAAGTTCAGCGACAGTTTCGACAACTTTGAACTGCATATCTACACCACGGCCCAGCCACCGAAGCTGGAGACCGTGGCGGAAGTGGAAGGGCGCATCGCAAAGCGCAACCAGCAGCGCCGCAAACCAGGCAACCTGGCGTTCCAGATGCAGGAACATGACGGCGTAACTCTGGAGGCGTCTAGCAACAGGGCAATGGCCCGCAGGGCGGATACCTCATTGTGGCATGTGACAGACGGCTTGTTCATCGGCAACAGGAAGTGCGCTCCCCGTGAAATCTGGCATGACAATACGCTAAACAAGGCTCCAGACTGGATTTCCCTGGCTTTCCAGAAGAAAGTCAAGGTGGGCAGGGCTGTTGTCTATCCATACGAGAAGTCCTTGAAGGACTTTGAGATACAGGCCTGGCTCAATGGCGCATGGAAGACAGTGGCATCCCAGAAGAATGGAAACGCAGACAGTTTTGAACTGAAGTTCACGCCAGTTGAAAGCGAAAAGTTCCGCCTGTTTGTGACTGCCACGAATGGTCCCAATGCAATGGTGGATGAAATTGAACTCTACGAGAAATAAACGTAACTATTCAGCTCCTCTTTAACGCAGAGACGCAAAGGCGCAAAGACGCAGAGAAACTTGATCTGTGACTTTTGCCTTTCCTATGTTCACCGTATGGTTATGCTGAGGTCCTAAAGGACC
>JAFZZD010000356.1 GCA_017615955.1 Victivallales bacterium | reverse complement strand
CCTGATGCGCGGCCCCTGGCCGCGCAGAACAAATCCCCCAATGCCACATTATTGTTGTAATCATATATGGAAAAACAGTGGCAAAACAATATATTACGGCACAATAATGACAGCCGATTTCAACATAGCGGTCAAGCGGCTTCTTGACGCGGGGATTGACAATGCGCGCAACGAGGTGCGCTGGCTTGCCGAGAATGCGGGCGAACAGGAGTTTGCCACCAGGCTGGAACGCCGCATAAAAGGCGAGCCATTGCAATACATTCTGGGCACAGTGCCTTTCCACGACATTCAGCTGTATGTCGGCCCAGGCGTGCTGATCCCCCGTCCAGAAACCGAGCAGCTAGTTGAACTGGCGCTGTCACTGCACATTCCTGACGGGCCGATATGCGACCTCTGCACTGGTTCAGGCGCAATTGCGCTGGCAATGGCATTCAAACTAAGGCATGTCAACTTCACGGGAATAGACATTTCCGAAGAGGCGTTGTCCTGGGCACGGCGCAACAAGAACGCAATGGCACTGGACAATGTGACATTTCTGGAAGGGGATCTTTACGCTCCGCTCCCAGAAGCGGCAAGATTTGCCATGATCACGGCAAATCCGCCATACGTCACAAGCGGTGAATACAGCCAGCTTGAAAGTGTGGTGAAGGACTACGAACCCAGGCTTGCCCTGGAGGCTGGCAATGACGGGCTTGACATTATCACGCGCATAATCGATGATGCGCCAGGCCACCTTCTCCCAGGCGGCTGGCTCGTCATGGAAATTGGCGAAAAACAAGGCAACGCGGTAAAACAGTTACTCAACAAGGCTGGCTTTGCCGCAGAAATAAAAACTGACTACGCGGGGCGGCAGCGCTTCGCAGTCGCTGTTTTAAATCCATAGATTGGCAAAAAGGGGCAAAATGACATATCTGCTGTTCGTATTTCTCTGCATCGTACTGAAAATCAGGTATCGTATCATAGTAAAAGGAATGAAGGAATGCCTTGCCAAAAGCGGCAAGGGCATACTTTTCCTGCCAAACCACCCTGCCCTGATCGACCCTGTCATCATAAGCAGAATCCTGTTCAGGCGCTTCAGGCCCCGCGCACTGGTGGATGAAAAGCAGATCCGCCAGAATTTCATCCTACGCCACCTGGTGAAAAGCCTCCGCATACTGCCCCTGCCTGACATGGGCATCGCCGGCAAGGCTGGCCTGGAAAAGGTCATCCACCAGATCGAGGAATGCGTCAATGCATTGAAGGCCGGGGACAATCTGCTGATGTACCCAGCAGGCCGCATATACCGCAGCCGCTTTGAAAATCTCCGCGGCAATGGCGGCGTCGCCCACATTCTCAAGGAATATCCCGATGTGCGCATCGTACTGATCAGGACAAGAGGGTTGTGGGGCAGCACATTCGGGCGTGGCCGCGGCTACCAGGAGGCATTTCTGAAGGTGCTCACAAGCCACATCAAACATGTGCTGCTGAACCTGTTCTTCTTCATGCCGAAGCGCACCGTGGAAATCGAGTTCAGCGAATTGCCAGCCGACTTCCCCAGGAATGGCACAAAAGATGAAATCAACCGCTATCTGGAGCGCTTCTACAATTTCGAGGCGCCATCGAACACATACGTGCCATACTACTGGTGGGAAAAAGGCGGCGCACGTGTCGTGCCAGAACCAGACACTGTCATTTCATCACAGGACACCAGCGAGGTGCCGGAGGAGGTGCGCAAGAAGGTGTATGCCAAGCTGCACGAAATGACAGACAAGAAGACATTGCAGGAATCATACACGCTGGGCACCGATCTGGGATTGGACAGCCTTATGGTGGCGGACCTGCTGATCTGGGTGCAGAACGAGTTCGGAGTACAGGTCAACAGCCCCGAGACGCTGCGCACCGTGGCCAACGTGCTCATGGCCGCCATCGGCCAAAGCGCATCTGCCGAGCCATTAAGGCCAATACCGCCACAATGGTTCATCAAGGAGGATGCAAACTTGCTGCAAGTGCCGGAAGGCGCCAGGAAACTCACTGACACGTTCCTCATCATGGCAAAGCAGAACCCAAACTACGCACTGGTGGCGGACCAGTTGTCATGCGTGATCACCAGCAGGAAGGCAATCCTTGCCATCATGGCGCTGTCACCTTCCATAAAGGCAATCCCAGAAGAGCGCATCGGACTGATCATGCCGGCATGCGCGGCGGTGTTTGTCGTGTACATGTCCATGCTTTTCGCGGGAAAGGTGCCTGTGCTCATAAACTGGACCGTTGGCTCCCGCAACATGAAGCACTGCATAGACAAGGCCGGCATCAAGCACGTCCTCACATCCAAGACTGTGGTGGAGCGCCTGGAAGGACGCGGCACCGACTTCTCGGAAATCAAGGACACTTTCATCTATCTGGAAGACATAAAGAAGGGCATCTCCATATTCAGAAAACTGTACAGCCTGTTCTGCAGCCACTTCAACTGGAGCAGTCTCCGCAACGCGAAAATCGCGGAATACGTGGGAATACTCTTTACTTCAGGTTCGGAGAACATGCCCAAGACAGTGCCGCTCACCCACTGGAACGTGATCAGCTGCGTCACCAGCGCAATGCGGGCATTGGGTCTGCGGCGTGATGACAGCGTCATTGGCATGCTGCCGCCATTCCACTCCTTCGGCCTGCTGATGAACGTGGTAATGCCAGGCGTGGCGAACCTGCGCGTAATCTACCATGCAAATCCAACCGAGGGCGACATGCTGGCGCGCCTGGTGGCCGCATACCGCGCCACCATGATCGTGGGCACGCCAACCTTCGCTGCGGGCATCTTCCGCAATGCAACGCCGGCCCAGGTGCAGTCACTGCGCATCATCATCACAGGCGCGGAAAAATGCCCGCTGGCAACCTGGAACATGATGAAGGAAAAGAACCCGAACCTCTATCTGCTGGAAGGCTACGGCATTACGGAGTGCTCGCCAGTGGTGGCCCTCAACAGGCCAGGCAACGAGAAGCTGGGCACTGTGGGTACCATCATCGACTGCCTGGAATGGCTCATCACAGATGAAAACGACCAGCCTGTGCCGCAGGGCACAACTGGCATGCTGAATGTGCGCGGAGACAGCATATTCCCTGGATACCTGGACTATGACGGTCCCTCCCCATTCGTCCAGATCCAGGGCAAGGAATGGTACAGGACTGGCGACCTGGTGCAGGCGGACGAGGCAGGACGCATCATATTCATGGGACGCCTGAAGCGCTTCGTCAAGATCGGCGGCGAAATGGTATCGCTTCCCGCAATCGAAGAGGTGCTGCTGAAGCTTTACCGCACAAAAGAGCAGCCAAATCCGCTGGCTGTGGAGGCCCACGGCGATGACGCGCACCCCGAAATCGTGCTGTTCTCCGTGCTGGACTTGCAGAAGGAGGACATCAACCTGCAACTCAGGGAAGCAGGCTTCGCACCGATCTACAACATCAAGCAGGTCATCAAGATACCTGAAATACCCCTGCTTGGCTCTGGCAAGACAGACTACAGGTCTTTGAAAGCAATGCTTACTCAAAAATCTTGAAAAAATAACAACAAACAACCAAAGGAAGGACAAGGTAAAATGAAATCGGCAGTTATTTTTGGCGGCGGCAACATCGGGCGTGGCTTCATCGGGCAGCTTTTCAGCGAATCCGGCTATGAAGTGACTTTCGTGGATGTGGTGGAAGACCTGCTTAAGGCAATGAACACAAACCACAGCTACAAGCTGCAGACCGTCAGCAACCAGGGCGTCAAGGAATATACCATCGGCCCAGTGAAGGCAATCAACAGCAATGACAAGGACGCAGTCGCGGCGGCAATTGACGGCGCGGAAATCTGCGCCACCGCTCTTGGCGCAAACGTGCTCAAGTATGTGGCACCAAATGTGGCGCTGGGCGTTGCTCTCCGCGCAAAGCGCAATGCAGCCCCTCTCAACTTCATCATCTGCGAAAACCTCCACGGCGCAGCAAAGATCTTCCGCGGCATGGTGGAGGCCTCCACCCCTGACGAGGCAAAGGACTATTTGGCAAACAAGATCGGCTTCGTCTCAACCGTAATCGGCCGCATGGTGCCTGCACCGACTGCCGAAATGCGTGCCCAGGACCCCACCCTCATCAAGGTCGAGCCATACAAGGAACTGCCAGTGGCAAAGGACGAATTTGTGGGCGAAATTCCAGAAATCGTGGCAATGACGCCATACGACAACTTCGAGATTTTCACAGCCCGCAAGCTCTATGTCCACAACTGCGGGCATGCCCTCATGTCATACGTGGGATACCAGAGAGGCTACGAAATGGGATACGAAGCAATGGCGGACAAGGAAGTCCGCGCATTCATGCTGGCCGGTCTGCGTGAAAGCGTGGACGGCATCTGCGCCGAATTCAACGCAGATTCAAAATGGCTCTATGCACATGTGGACGACCTGCTGGAGCGCTTCACCAACAAGATGCTGGGTGACACCATCTTCCGCCTTGGCAGGGATCCAATGCGCAAACTGGCCGCGGAAGACCGCCTTGTCGGTGCCGCGAACCTGGCCTGCAAGCACGGCGGCAAGCCAGTGCACCTGGCTTGGGGCATCGCGGCTGCATTGTACTTTGACCCGGCGGACGATCCATCAGCGGCAAAGCTGCAGGAAATGCTGAAGGAAAAGGGTGCCGAGGCCACAATCAAGGAAGTGGCTGGCATCGAGCCAGGCTCGGTGCTCTCCAAACT
>JAFZZD010000355.1 GCA_017615955.1 Victivallales bacterium | reverse complement strand
GCGGGACTGCCAGACGCCCCCTGCCTTGCATATCCAGCCGTGTCTGAAAGTTCCGTGTGCGCTCCGTTCTCTGTCCGCATGGAAACTTTGTTGGCTTACATTTTTAGCTATGCATTTTTGAGGATTGAGCAAAGCAGGACATCCACAGTTTCTTCCAGCATTTCGCGGTTGTCCTTTGTTATGGGAACATGGGTGTATTTATCCAGTAGGGCGAATATCTGGCTCAAGTTGAACAGTGTGTCAACTAGCTCCAGCATTTTTGCCCTGTCCAGCAGTTTTGCCGAGAACATCAGGCGTTCCATTGTGTCATCGTCAACATCTGGCAGCGGATGCAGTGATAATTCCATGATTTGCAGCATATTATTAAATTTCGTCTGATATGTGCAGTTTCTGCGGCCAGAGGCATAAGCCTGGAAGCGACGTGCGGGAATCTTTTTCATTTCCTCCTGAGCAATTGCCATCAGTTTTGCATAGTATTCCCTGCGTTGTTTTTCACCGAGGACAAATTGGAAGATGAAACTTTGCATCACAAATGGCTGGCGCAGGAAATACGGTTTGCAGAATAGTTCTGGTGATTCTAATTTCGCGCCGCGCATGACATTCCAGACGATGCCGCGTGCATTGTTTTCCTTGATGCTTGCCTCCAGCGCATTTGTTTTTGCTGTATGTTCCATCCACCAGGTTTTTCCACTGCAGAGCGCCCGCATCTTGTCAGGTGCGCCGATGGCCTCCTCTGCAGGAGACAGTTCAGCTGAAACACTGCGCACTTCGGGCGAGGCACCGATGGCGAGCAGGACTGGAATGACCGCCAGGTTGTTGGCTTGCCCCGCAACGGCCAGCGGCGAGGGCAGCTTGAACAGTGAAGTTATGACAGATGCGCTTGTTGCCTTGCGCGTATATACAATGTATTCCTTTGCCCCTGGATGCGCTGTCAGGAACGCCTGGAGTTCTGCGGCTGTTCCCCTTTCGCAGAGGCGTTTCAGTTCACGGTACTGACGCTGGCAGACGAAGCCCAGCAGTTTCAAGCTTCCCGTGAAGATGCGGCGTATGGCGAACCATAGCAGAATAGGGATGGCAATGATACCCCCTATTGTGTATGCGATTATGTTAATAAACATGGAACAAGTCTCCTTTCTGCTTGACTTTGCTTTGCATTTTCGCCCTATTCTTCCAAGAACTCCCGAAGATGCAGTAAGGAATCATTGTTTCTTGAAGTGTAACACCCGTCCCCATTTCGCCGGTTGCCTGCCGTTTGCCGTCAGCACCCACATCACTGGATATGCGGGGCGCTGTTTCGGCGCATCGCCATAGCCGTCCGTGAAGAACAGCAGCAGGTCTGGTCTTGCCCGCATTTTCCTCTGGATATAGTCGAACACGGGGCGGAAGTCAGTGCCGCCCAATCCCTTGGCCTTCCATTTCTTGTCAGGCGGCGGGACTTTGTCCTCCGAGTAGTGCTTCACATTCTGAATCTCCGCATCGCACTGTATGACGTCCAGTTCGTATTTGCCGAAGGACTTCATGATGGAGACCAGTTCAGCGAAGAACACTGGCAAGTCTCCTATTGTGCTTCCGCTGGTGTCCAGCGCGACCACCGCCTTCAGTGTCTCGTCTCTCATGCTAGGCAGGTAGAGGTCCTGCCATACATGGCGCCGTGCAGGGGGTAGCCAGTGTCGTTTGCCGCCATAGCAGGAGGTGACGAACTGTTTCAGCATCTCCTGCCATGGGAGCGAGGGTTTCTGGAGCTTGTCCAGAATCTTCTGGAGACCCGCTGGCAACGTGCCCTGCCTTCGCTCTATCTGCTGGGCGGCGGCGATGGTGCGGGAGCGAGAACGCTCCACGGCATCGGAACTGACGTGGGGATTGTAGTCCTTGTCCAGGACGATTGGATTTGAGGCAGTGCCCTTGGGGGCTTGGTCTTCAGGCTGCTTGTCATAGTTGCCTGAATAATCTCCTCCATCTTGCCTGTCATCCTGTTTCTGCTCGCATTTACCAGGCTTTTCATCGGCGTTGCCCTCGTTTTCAGCCTCGCTGTCTCCCGTTCCCTGCCCATTTGGCTCGGGCGTTGCATCATCCTTGTAGATGTGCTTGTCGAAGCCAGTCTGGCCATTGCCGGAAAATTTTCCACCTGGTTCGCCTTTGCCATTGCCTTTAATTTTGCTCTGGCAAAGCTGCTCCTTTGTTGCCTGGCTTTTCAGGAAGGCAGGAAGCCTCTCGTAGATTTCCTCGGCAGAGAGACTACTCCAGGTTATTTCATGAGGCAGCACGAATGGCTCATGCATTTTCTCGTTTTCCAGGGTGAAGTGTATCTCCAGGTCTGCTGCGATGTTGAAGAGTTCGCGGTCCCTGTTCTGGCAGCGTGCAAAGTGCAGGAGAACGCTGTGCCATACCTCGTGCGCGAGTACGAACTGGCGCTCTTCCTTATTCAATTTCGAGTAGAAGTCGATATCGACGAAGATGCTGTCGCCATCCGTGGAGGCAGTGTTCAGGCGGTCATCCCGCACGGGGACGAGTTCCATGCGCATGATGATGCCGCCGATGAACGGCCATTGCAGCAGGAGCTGCTGGCGGTCCTGGGCAAGCTGCTCCATGCAGACTTGCTTGCGGTCTTCCTCATCTTTGTTCGTGCATCTTGTCACTATTTGTTTTTTCACTATTTTTCTCCTTGTAGCTGATTGCAAAACTCTTGGAAAGGCTATGCCTTTCCCGCTGGCTTTCGCCAGCAGCACCCGTCAATTAGCGGTTTGACTGGCGTGAGATGCTATAGAATGAGAGATGCTTCTTCATGGCGCAGCCGTGAATGTCAGCCCATGCCATGTAGTCCTTGTGGTAGAAGAGGCGTGAGGCAGCTTCTTTTGGGGGAAGCTGTCCTCCTCCATTCATTGCATCGATCATCAGCATGCAGGCGAAGTCACTGGAGAGCTTCTTGCTTATGCGGAAGAAGCCGTCGAGAAGAGCATCTGCCTCAGCTTTGTCCTTGCCGCGCCAGACATGGTACGCAATGGCCGCGCACATCGCGTACTTGCGGTCCACCTTCGTGGGAATGGAGACTGGCTCGGATGGGTTGAGCATCATCCTGCGCACATCCTCGAAGCTGGAGTTGAGCTTGTGGAATTCAATGAACTCCATGCCCGCGCGGTTGCCGACAAGACCGTACACGAGTTTGCGGAGAAGCTCTTCGTCGTCTTCAGGGACTATGCCCATCATGATGCTGACTCGCTCCCATGCTCGGGGTGTGGGCCAGCCACGTTCCAGGTTCTCGTCCTTCTGGCGGAAGATGCATTCTGGGCGGTAGCGCAGGAAGCCTGTGACGGAAGGGTGTATGTTGTGCCGGGTAGCCCAATGTGCCCATGCCTCCACGTCCTCGCCCAGTTCCACGTGCATGAAGCGGTTTGCGAGGGCGGAGGACATGGTTGTGGAGACCGCTGCATCCTCCACGCGGTTGCCGGCCGCGCAGATGTACCATCCGTCTGGAACCTTGTAGAGGTCGCCCAGACGGCGGTCCAGGATGAGTTCGTAGGCGGCTACCTGAAGAGAGCGGTCCGCCGCCGTGAGTTCATCGAAGAGCAGTATTCCGCGTCCTTCCCGGGGCCATTCGCCAGATACCATCCAGTCCACCTTCTTGTTCTCGCGGTCGGGTACGGGGAGACCGCGCACATCCACGGGTTCGCGCTGGGCGAGGCGCACGTCGATGAAATTTATGCCCATTTCATCCGCAATTCCTCTGATGATGGAGGACTTGCCCAGGCCAGGTGCGCCCCAGACCATCAGCGGCGGGAGGACGTGTGCGAGTTCGGGGTGCTCCGTGAGTGTGTTGATCTGCATACGGAGGACCTTTTCAAGCTGTGTGGCGGAAATGCGGTTGTGCATGTCGAAGAGGATATTGTTTTCTTTTGTCATCTTTGGTGTCCTTTATTGTTGTGTGTTGTTGATGTTTACCAGTATTACGTTGGAACTGCCATAAAAGTTGCACGATGTTCACTTTTTTTGAATTTCTTATGGATGTTCCGCGCAGCCAGGGGCCGCTGTACGGGGTAGCCAGCGCGTCCCGCGCTGGTGAACAATTGCCATGGCTTGCTTGTCGCTGCTTGTCGCAAATTGCCAGGCAGGTCTTTCCAGCGCGAGACGCGCTGGCTACCCCAGAGCTGGCAGACCAGTGCCCATGGGGAAAACTCGGTTCGTCTGCCTGGCACTATTTCTTCTTCCGCTTTCCAATGTACAGTCCTTCACGGAAGGCAGACGAGAACTATAAGTTACTTACTAAATATGGATGCAGTCCGGACACGCCCAACAAGATGGGCTTCTCCTATAACCAGATAAACTAGGCAATGAAAAGATACCTTGGTGTGGAAAAATAACTGCCTGCTGGGACGAAGGAGATTTAGGCTGCCCGTATCTTCTCAATACATTAGGTGTGGCATTGTCAGTGACTTTACGGTGCAAATGTGAATTCATGCCATATGGCATGACTATCAAGTGTCAAGCCACGGAAATGTCCGTTCAATGCTGCTGACGGTAACACTATGGCTTTGCTTTTCAGGGCAAATGGATTCTGCGTGTTTCCAATGCACTGGAACTGCAACGTGAAATCATCCAAGGGTGACTGGCTCCCCGCCAGCGTCCTTTTGCAGGTCTCCATCCTCAATGATGTGTTTGACCATGTTGGAGAGCTTTTCCTTTGAAAGGGGCTTCAGTATGATGGCGTCGAAATGCGACATGTCAAAATTGCCGTTCGTCTCGACATCGGCGGTCTGCGCGACTATCGGGATATGCGCAAATCGGGGATCCTTTTTCACTTCGGCGGAGAACTCGGCGCCGTTCATTTCCGGCATCCACATATCGGAGAGGATCAGGTCAATCGGCTGCTTGTCGAGGAGTTCCAGGGCTGCCTTGCCCGAGTTGGCTGTGGATATGTTATTGAATCCAATTCTGTTGAAGAGCGCCGTCGCGACACGGAGGTTCAACTGCACATCATCGACAACGAGAATGCGGATCTGCTTCACGTCGCGGGCAATGGTCTCCGCCACGGGGTTGGGCTTGGGCTGCTCCTTGACCGCCGGGACGGTCTTGGCACGGTAGCGCACGGAGTTGAGTGTCACGGCGAAGGTGCTTCCCTCTCCTATTCTGCTGGTGCAGGTCAGGTCGCCGTTCATGCATACGGCCAGGCGTTTGGAGATGGAGAGTCCCAGGCCCGTGCCGTTGTTCACGGCATTGGGGCCCCGCAAGCCGGAAAGCTGGACGAAGGGTTCCATGAGCTTATTCTGGTCTTCCTCGGAAATGCCGATGCCAGTGTCTGTGACGGCGCAGCGTAGCGTTCCAGTGCCCGATGCATCGGGGTCTGGAGTGAAGGAGACATGGAGAGTGATGGTTCCGTTCTTCGTGAACTTGACGGCGTTGCCGAACAGATTGATCAGGATCTGGCGGATGCGGATGTTGTC
>JAFZZD010000354.1 GCA_017615955.1 Victivallales bacterium | reverse complement strand
CCTTACGCATTTCGTGCAGAACTCCGCTTCAACAGAAGAGCGTGCACGTGGCTTCAAGGAGACATTGAAGGCAGAGTTTCCCGAGATGAAGCTGGTAGCGGAGCAATATACTCTTGGCACCGTGGAGGATGCACGCCAGAAGACAACGGACATGCTGACCAAGATTGGAAATGTGGATGGCATGTTTGCTGTGAATCATCCTGCCTCTGTTGGGGCATACAAGGCATTGCAGACCAGCGGGCGCTGCGGCAAGATCAAGTACGTGGGCTTTGATTCTGACCCTGTGCTGCTTGAGGGCATTGAGCGGGGCGAGGTGGAGGCGCTGATTGTCCAGAATCCTTATGAGATTGGTTATCGTGGCGTGGAACTGGCATTGCAGATGCTGAATGGAGGCAAGCTGGAGCGCAACAACAATGTGCCCAGCATGATTGTGGATGCCAAGAACCTGGATGAAATGAAGAAGCGCTTCCCCAGCGCATTGGGGCTGTGAAGCCATTGGAGGCATTTGACTATGGGCGATTTTGTACTGGAAATGCGCAATGTCTCCAAGTCCTTCGGGACTGTGAATGTGCTGCGGGACGTGTCCTTCCAGCTTCGCAAGGGCTGTGTCCATGCGATATGCGGGGAGAATGGGGCTGGCAAGTCCACTCTGATGAAGATATTGTCTGGCCTGTATCCAGCGGATTCAGGTGAGATGCTGCTAGATGGTCAGGTGTATGCGCCCAGGCACCCAGGCGACGCCATTGCCAGCGGCATTGCCATGATCTACCAGGAACTGGACTTGGCACCAGACCTGACTGTGGCGGAGAACATATTTCTGGGGCAGGAGCCAAAAAAAATGGGTTTCATTCTGGATGATGTCAAATTGCGGGAGATGACAATCCAACTATTGGAAAAGTATGGTTTCTTCCGCAATTTCTCCAGCGAATACTATTGCGACTGCAAGGTGCGCGACCTTGGCATTGGCGATGCTCAATTGGTGGAACTGCTGAAGGCACTCAACAGGAATGCTAGAATCGTGGTAATGGACGAGCCAACCAGCTCACTTTCCAGCCAGGAGGCGGAACTGCTGTTCTCCATAATAGAAAAATTACGTGAGAACGGCATTGCAATTGTGTACATCACCCACAGGATGGACGAAATCAGCCGACTGGCGGACTACGTCTCCATATTGCGTGATGGCGAGATGGTGTGCAGTTGCAAGGCCAGCGAGATTGACGTTCCTGGCATAATCAAGCACATGGTGGGCAGGGAAATCAAGGACTTCTATCCGAAGCGCAATGCCGCAATTGGTGAGACGGTGCTGTCCGTGGAGGAATTGGATGACGGCAAGAAGATTTCAGGCGTCAGTTTTGATTTGCGGGCAGGTGAAATCGTGGGCATGGCCGGGCTGGTTGGGGCCGGGCGCACGGAAGTGGCGGAAGCCATATTCGGCATAAGGCACGTGGTTGCGGGGAAGGTCTTGCTGGATAGGAGGGAACTCAGGCATCGCAGTCCTGCCAGCTGCATACATGAAGGCATTGGCTATTTGACGGAGGACCGCAAGCGCAGCGGGCTTTGCCTTGGGCTGCCTTCATGCTGGAACATAAGTCTTCCCAATTTGGAAAAAATAGGCATGGGCACTTTTATTTCCCTGGCAAAGGAATTGCAGCTTGCGACAAAATATGGAAAAGAGGTTTCCACAAGATGGAGCGAGCCAATGGAAGAGGCTGAAAATCTTTCCGGGGGCAACCAGCAGAAGCTGCTGCTGGCGCGCTGGCTTATGGCGGAAAGCAAGGTGTTGATTCTGGATGAACCCACGCGGGGCGTGGACGTGGCAGCCAAAAAGGAGATCTACACGATATTGAACAGCCTGGCCGAGGCGGGAAAGGCAATCCTCATGATTTCCTCCGAACTGCCAGAGATATTGGGAATGTGCGACAGGATTCTGGTGATGAAGGACGGAAGAATGGTCCAGGAGCTGCCAGGGCAGGGCACCACACAGGAAGAGATAATGAAGTTCGCGGCAATTTAAGGGAGATATAGTCATAATGAACAGGTTTGCAAAGCATCTTTTGCCATTCAGCTCTTTGATTTTCATTTTCTCGCTGTGGACATTCCTGGTGCCAGACACATTCCTGAGCGTGAACAATCTCTCCAATGTGCTGACACGCTCCACCGCCAATGGCATCATGGCGGCTGGCATGACATTTGTCATCATAACATCGGGCATCGACTTGTCGGTGGGCTCGCTTCTCGCCATGAGCGGAATGCTGGGGTCTATTGTGATGCTTCTGCTTGGCGGCGGCTCATGGACGGGCATTTGCTCGGGAACATACGTGGATATGACGCTGGCGCCCATGCTGGTCGGCACCCTGGCGGCAATTGTGGTTGGCGCTCTGTGCGGCTTGTTCAACGGACTTTGCATAACCAGGCTGAAACTGGCGCCGTTCATTGTCACGCTGGGTTCCATGAGCATATTCCGCGGCGTGTCTTATGTGCTGAATGACGGCAAGCCATTCGCCATTTCCAAGTACACCTGGCTTGACACTGGCACGGTTCTGGGCATTCCATCATCGATTTGGATTTTCGCAATTGTGCTGCTGGGATGCGGCTTTTTGCTGAAGCGCACCAGTTTCGGGCGCTATGTGTATGCGATTGGCTCCAATCCCTCAACTGCATTCCATTCTGGAATCAATGTGCAACGCATACTGGTATATGTGTATATGCTGATGGGGGCGCTGACAGGGCTGGCCGCGATGATTTACAGCAGCCGTTCCAGTTCTGCGCAGCCCTCCGCCGGTTTGTCCATGGAACTGGATGTGGTGGCGGCTGTCATCATCGGTGGCTGCCCTCCATCTGGCGGGCGCGG
>JAFZZD010000353.1 GCA_017615955.1 Victivallales bacterium | reverse complement strand
GACAGGTGAGAAACTGGTTGACTTCTATGGGAGGGTGGCCTCCAAAATCGACCGCGGCGTGGTCTGCACACCTATTGGCCTGGTGTGGGACAGGTATCATGGCTATGGGCCAAAATATTCTGGTGCCAAACCATGGGGTGGCCTTTTCCCATTGCCAGGTGATTCCATGTTCTCCGCATTGGAGAACTTCATTTTCCCAGTTTCGCCGCTTACTGTGGAGGCCGTGACCTGTCGCACATCCCCATTCGGAGACATATTTGACGTGATCACCAACGATGCCTCCCAGGAGGCAATGGATGCATATCCTGCCTTGCTGCTGACGGGGGACGTGTCCATGGACAGGGGATTTGGGGAGCGTCTGCGTGCATACGTGAAAAAGGGCGGTATTCTTATAGCCAGCCGCTGCCAGTTGAAGGAACTGGAGGGCTTGCCTGAACTTTCTGGCAAGGACGGTGTCAGCGAACTTGCTCTTGGCAAGGGGCGGTTGATTGTTTCCAGCAAGGACTACTGGCTTGAGGCCACTGGGATTGACGCAAGTCTTGGCGATGTGATACGGAAAGTCGCTGGCGAACAGTTGCCTGTGAAAGTGGAAGGGGACGTGCAGTACATGGTCAACAAGACAGGGGAGGGCGTGATTGTCGCATTGTTCAACAACTATGGCAATGTACAGCGCCGCACCTGGGAGAAGCCAGACCAGGGGCTTGACGCCAGCGAAACGCGTAAGGTGTCCATTGCCTTGAGGCATGCCGCATCGGAGGCGGTGGAACTGATTTCCGAACGCAGCCTTTCCGTCAATGGCGGCAAGATTGAGATTGAGGTGCCTGGCGGTGATGTGAAGCTGGTTCGCATTAAAAAAAAACTGAATTGAGCAACAGGATGAATGAGAAAAAATACATTTCCCTGCTGAAGAATTCCGAAACTTTCATTGGAAGGCATTATCATTCCGATGAAAACAACGCGGATTTGGCGTACTTCGGGAATGGGGAGAGCAACAATTGGCCAATGCAATGCACGGCAAAGGCATTTAGCGCACTTGTGGCGATGGGGGACAAGGAACGGGCCTTGCCAATGCTGCGCTATATGCTGGCAACCCATGTCAGCGGGCGCCATGATTGCAGCGACGGCAAGAAATGGGGGCATACCTGGATAGCCGCCGGCGGCTCTTTGGAGCGGATGATGTCCGCCGTTTACAAGATAGAGAATGACTTGACGGAGCATGACCGGAAGGCGTTGCGCCGCGTGCTGCTGTCAGAGGCTGAATGGATATTGCATCATTTGCCGGTGCTGGCAGGAATTGACGGCAGCAAGGGCAATAACAAGCCAGAGTCAAACATTTGGAACGGCTCTATTCTGGTGAGGACGGCATTGATGTATCCAGACGCGCCCCATGCAACGGAATACATGGAGCGTGGAAAGGTCCTGCTGGTGAACGGAATATGCACGCCTGGTGATGATGATGCAAGAAAAGTCGGCGCAAACTACACGGACAATCTTTCCCTGGACCACCATGGCTATCTGAACACGGGATACATGGTGATTTGCCTGTTGCACATTGCCATTCTGCACAATGATTGCAGGCTTCTTGGCAAGGAGGCGCCGCAGGAGGCATATCGGCATGTCAAGGAACTGTGGCAATTGGTGAAAAGCTGCATTTCGCCCCAGGGCAGGCTGCTGCGCATAGGCGGCGACACCCGTGTGCGCTATGCATATTGCCAGTCCTATCTTCCCATTGTCTGCCGTTTTGCTGGTGATTACCTTGGCGATGCGGAGGCATACAAGCTGGGTGATGCCGCATTGTCGCTTCTTGAGGCGGAGCAGGCCTCCAATGCGGACCACAGCTTCTTTGGAGAGCGTCTTGGTGAAATCAGGCGTATTTCGCCTCTGTACTACCTGCGTTGCGAGAGCGATGTGCTGAATATGCTGGCCCTGTCAATCCTGTGGCCAAAGTATTCCAACAAGGCCGCTGACATTCCAATTTTGGAAAAATGGCAGGATGATTTCCACGGTGCCAGAATGTCCCGTGATGGCAAGACGCTGCGCTCCTGGGTTTGTCGTGGCGCGGACGGGCCAGTGGGACTATGTGTGCCTCTTGCGCATGGCGACATGGCGGAATGGCTGCATAACCTGGTGGGCGAGGTGCGTGTTGCGGGGCGTTGCCGCGCAGTGGAAGTGCGCCGCAACATGAACGAGGCGTCTGGCTGCCTGGAATTGGTGTGGCGCACGGAGCCGCCATTCCCGGAAGGCGAGCAGACTGCGGACATTGTGCGGCAGAAACTGGCTTTTGCCTTGTTGCCCGATGGGCGCACCATGCTTTTCGTAAATCGCATGACTGCGCTCAAATACTTCAATCTGGACGGCGGCGACGGTGTGAATCTGAAGATACCCAATGACTTTTTCAACCGGGAAAAACGTGTCTATGTCGGTGCTGGCACATTGCGCATGAATGTGGATGATGCCATTTCGCTAGTGTCGCTGGACAGCGGCAAGAGGCTGAAACTCACAAGGGCAAAGCAGCGTAACACGCCCATCTGCCGTTATCCCTATTTCAATTCCCTCAAGGTTGACGTGCTGGGGGTGCCAATGGAAGCCCGCAGTGTTGAGCGAGGTGAGGTGCTGGCTGACTGCGCATACGCGGTTGTTGCGGATTCAACGGCAGAGGAATTGCCGCAGTTCTCTGGCAAGGCAGTGAATGAGGGTAGTGCAACGCGCATCATCCGCTGGAAAGACCCAGGCACTGGCAGGAATTGGCGCTTTACGGTGGATTTCTACAATTTGAATGCGGCTCTGGAGGAAGTGAAGAATGATTGACGGAAACAATACAGCCGCAGAATGGGGCACGGCTAGGACGGATCTGCTGATTTTGCCCGTTGGAGCATTCGAGCAGCATGGACCGCACCTTCCCGTGGATACTGACTGCCGCATCGCTGTGTATTTTGCCCGAATACTGGCGGAGCGTTTCAATGGCGCGCTGCTTCCAGTGCAGGCAATTGCCAGCAGCCTGGAACATACTGGCTGGCGCGGCTCGTGCACATTGCGGCCAGAGACGCTTATGGGCGTCATCAGGGACATTGCGGAGAATGCAGAGGCGCAGAACTACACCACGCTTATCGTTGTCAGCGGACATGGAGGCAACTTTCCACTGGGGCCTGCATGCCGTGAATGGAACAGGCAGGACCGCAAGTTGAAGCTGCTGCTGGTCTATCCATTTCAATATGCCCATGCGTTGGACCGTCCTGGCAGGATGGATTTACATGCGGGGGAAAACGAGACTTCAGTCATGATGCATATCTGCCAGAGGAAGTTTCCTCTGCCTGACAACCTTACGTATGGAAATATCACATCCTTGCGCCAGCCAGATTTGAATACCTTTGGCGTTGGGTGGCTGAATCCCAATGGTGTGCCAGGCCATCCAGAAGACGCCACTTTGGAGAGAGGCAGATTTCTGGTGGAGAAGATGACCGATGGCATTGTCAAGGAAGTTGCCGAGCGACTGGAGTTGCTTGCAAATAATCGCCGCTTCTGCGGGGATGGCGGCTTGTACTTGCGGCAATGCAATCAAGATGATTTGCCTGAATTGCTGGCCTTGAATTGTGCGGCGGATGAATGGGAGGTATATTTGCGCGAAGGGCAGGTGTGGAGCATGCTGCACTTGAACCGCATTGTTGGCGCGGCTGCATGGCGTCCACAGGACAAGGAAACAGCCTTGATTGGAATGCTGTTCATAAAGCCAGAATGGAGTTCCAGTTCAGCCGCCGAAAGACTGCTGGAGCAAATCAAACAGGAAACAACAGCCTTCCCAAGACAGTGCCACGATGCAACAGTGGAGGAATTGTAGCGGGGTGTTGTTTTTTACAGT
>JAFZZD010000352.1 GCA_017615955.1 Victivallales bacterium | reverse complement strand
TTGATGTCTCCGGCCACAGGCACTACGAAGCCAGCGCCATTGTAGATGAGGATGTCGCGCACTGGCAAGGTCCAGCCGCGCGGGCGTCCCTTGATGGTGGGGTCGTGGGACAGGCTCAGGTGTGTCTTGACCATGCAGACGCCCAGGCCAGCCAGCTGGCTGTTCTGCTCGATCTGCTGCAATTTTGCCTGTGCCTCTGGCTTGAACTCCACTGCGTCCGCTCCATAGACTTCTTTTGCGATGGTTTCGATTCTCTGGGCAAGAGGAATGTCATTCTGGTACAGGAAGTGGAAGTTGTTCTCCTCGTTTGCCGCTGCGACAACCGCCTCTGCCAGTTCAATTGCACCATCGCCGCCCTTCAGCCAGTGCTGTGACAGTGCCGCGTATGCGCCCGCCTCTTCTGCAATCTTCTTGACCAGCGCGATTTCCGCCGGCGTATCGGTGTAGAAGCTGTTTATGCACACCACAGGGCGCACTCCGCTCTTCTTGACGGTCTCGATGTGGGCCAGCAGGTTCTCGCAGCCTTTCTCCAGCAGACCAAGGTTTTCCTTGGTGTATGCCTCGTCCAGCTTGATGCCGGGCTTGACCTCTGGGCCGCCACCGTGCATCTTTAGGGCGCGTATTGTCGCCACCAGAACCACTGCATTTGGCACCAGGCCAGAGAAGCGGCACTTCAGGTTCCAGAACTTCTCGTATCCAATGTCAGCGCCGAAGCCGCTCTCCGTCACGTGGTAGTCGCAAAGCGCCGTGCCGATTTTGTCGGCAATTATGGAGCTTTGGCCGATGGCGATGTTGGCGAACGGTCCAGCGTGGATGAGGACTGGCTGTCCTTCCATGGTCTGTCCCAGCGTTGGGTTCAGCGTTTCTGCCATCCAGGCAGTCATTGCGCCCGCCACTTCCAGGTCTTCCGTGGTGATGTTGTTGCCACCTCTGCTGCGTGCCACGATCATCTTGCCGATGCGCTCGCGCATGTCGGCCAGGCTGTCAGACACGGCGAGGATTGCCATAAGCTCGCTGGAGACGGAGATTGCGAAGCCTGATTCCATCTCATATCCGTCCATCTTGCCGCCGCGTCCGATGATGATGTTGCGGAGCGCTTGTGCGCAGAAGTCCATGACCCACTTGATCTGGACCTGCTGCGGGTCGATGTCCAGCCGCTTCAGGTTGCGCCTTGCCAGAGCCGCGTCGTCATAATTGCGCTCGTGCTGCATTCTTGAAGTCAGTGCCACCATTGCCAGGTTGTGTGCATTGGTGATTTTGTCAATGTCGCCTGTCAAGCCCATTGAGAATGGCGCCAGCGGGATGCACTGGGCCAGGCCGCCACCTGCTGCGGAACCCTTGATGTTGAAGGTGGGACCGCCTGACGGCTGGCGAATTGCGCCTGTCACGTTCTTGCCGATTTTTCCAAGGCCTTCAATCAGGCCCATTGTCGTGGTTGTCTTGCCTTCTCCCAATGGCGTTGGTGTTATTGCAGTTACATCGATGTATTTGCCCTGGGGACGGCCAGCCAGCCTGGAGCGCACCATCTTCTGGTCGATTTTCGCCAGTTGCCTTCCAGCTGGAATCAATTCCTCTTGGAGAAGTCCCAGTTCCTCCGCCAGTTGTGAGAGGGGCTTCATTGTGGCTTCCGCGGCTTCGGCAAGTTGCCAGTCCGCCATGCAGGTAGGATCAAGTTTGGTCATGTTTGCGCTCCTGTTTGTTAGATTTTTGACGCGGAGCTTTTGCTTCGCGCACACGACGAATTGCTATTGTTCTATGTTGTTGCTTACTGAAAATGACTTTAGGATGTTGTCCTTGGAGAACACGGCGGTCAATGTGCTTGTGTACACGGTGGTGTATGTGTAGCGTCCGATGCTGCGCCCTGGATCGAAGTTGGCCGGTGCATTTGTGGCGAAATTTTCCGTGGAACGCACCACGGTATTGCTGTTTTTCCAGATGCAGCGATAGCCGCCGTCAATTTCCTCCTTGTTGTTGCATTCACCATAGATTTCCTTGACTTGCTCGTATGTGCTGACGTTCTTTTCAAGGCGCTTCATGGCATCTGCATAAGCATAGTATGAAGGCGAAGGGCCTCCTGTTGTGAAGCAGGCGGCCAAAAACAGTGACATAATTGCAATCAACACTAATTTCATGGTGAAACTCCTAAGTTGCCTACATATCCAGGCCAATGTCAACTGAAGGCGCGCTATGCGTGAGTGCGCCGACGCTGATGTACGTAAGTGCCATGTTGGACATGGAGGGCAGCCTGTCCAGTGTAATGCCGCCTGATGCCTCGGTCAGTGCCTTGCCGCCGATCAGCTTCAATGCCTTTTCGATGGTGGCGTTGTCCATATTGTCCAGCATTATGATATCGGCCTTTGCGTCCAGTGCGGCCATGACGTCATCCATTGTATCCGCCTCGACCTCCACTTTCAGGTTGGGGTATTTTTTCCTTGCCAGTGCGACTGCCTTCTGGATAGAATCCTTTCCCCTCAGCTTGGCCAGTTCCCTGTGGTTGTCCTTGATCATGATCTGGTCGTAGAGACCCTGGCGGTGGTTATGGCCGCCCCCCACCATGACGGCGTATTTTTCCAGATTGCGCCAGCCGGGTGTGGTTTTTCTTGTGTCCAGGAGCCAGATGGTCTTGCTGTTGAGAGCCTCCACATATTTTCTGGTGATGGTGGAAATGCCGCTTAGCCGTTGCAGGAAGTTCAGTGCTGTCCTTTCACCTGTGAGGATAGCCTGCGCCGAGCCAGTGACCGTGGCAAGTCTGGTGTATGGAAGGCAGTATTTGCCTTCTTCCACATTCATCTCAACCTTGACATCGGGATCCAGCATCTTGAAAAGTTCCACAAGCACAGGCCAGCCGCAGAAAACGCATTCCTGCCTGGTCACGAAGAACGCCTGCATCATGAGGTCAGGTGGTATGATTGCCTTGGTGGTGACATCCCCAGCATCCTGCAAATCCTCTTCCAGTGCCAGTTTGCAAAGGACTTTTATCCGTTTGTAGTCAAGAAGCATTATTGGTTTTCCTTCTTTACGTAGAATTGAATGATTGAAATCAATATGAAGATGGCGGCGGTCTGCAATGCCACCAGTGCGATGCCAGCTGGTGGCAGCCAGAGAAGTGAAAGCCCTGCGCAGGCAACTGCCAGGCACAGCAGCAGCACCAGCATGACTGCCTGCTTTCGTGACAGGCCAAGTGCCTCGAACCTGTGGGAGATGTGCCTGTTGTCCCCCACATATATTGGTTTGTGCAGTCGCAGCCTGATGATCACCACCGCCACGGCATCAAACAAGGGCACCGCCAAAAGGAACAGCGGTATTACGATTGGGGCGGGAGTGGGGCTTTCGCCTGGAATGTAGAATGTTGTCAATATCCCAAGGATTGCCAGCAGGTATGCAAGAAAATGGCTGCCGGCATCGCCCATGAAAATGCGGGCCGGCGGGGCGTTGAACACGGCGAAGCCAGAGGCGGCGCCTGCGGTCAGCGCCGCCAGCACTGCGACGAAGAACTGCCCGCGAATTGCCGCCACCAACATGAAAAACAGGGATGCAATGATTGCGGCGCCGCAGGCTAGCCCGTCCATATTGTCAAAGAAGTTAATGGCGTTCATCAAGGTAAGGAACCAGAGTACGGTGAAAATCGTGTTTGCGTATGGGATTTGGTGCAGGAAACTGATGCGCAGCCCCAGTGCTGCGGTTAGAATTGCCACGAGTAGTTGCCCGAGGAATTTCTGCCATGCCTTGAGGGACAGCTTGTCATCCACCGCCCCAAGCATTGTCAGCAGAACAGTGCCTGCCACAATGGTGCGAAGCTGCGGGCCTACTGCTCTGATGCCAGGCAGCATGTTGCATATTTGTTGCCCGAATAGGCTGCGGACAGTTTCCTCCGGTATGAAATAGGCCCCTGCAAGCCCGCAGAGCAGCACCAGCAGCCAGGCCAGCATCATTCCCATGCCGCCCAGCACTGGCGTGGATTTTCGGTGGCGCTTGTGTGCCTCGTGTTCTGGTATGTCTAGAAATCCCAGTTTGGGTGCAATGGATATGCAGAGCCTTACCAGCACCGCCGAGACAAGTGCCGTCACTCCCCATATTAGCAAGTATGCGTAATACATCTCAGCAAATCCATGGCCTCATTCACATTCGGCCTTCTTTTGGTTGAATATCTGGATTACCTTGTCAGTGACTTGTTCTGCGGTCAAACCGTCAGTTACGATGGTAGTTGCGTCTGGCGCAGGTTTCAGAGGGGCGACCTCCCGTGTGGAGTCAATCCTGTCCCGTTCAGCGATTTCGGCTGCTACGCTTTCCACGGTTGCGCCCTGTGCGACTTCTCCTGGCTGCGCGAGGCGGCGGCGGGCACGTTCCATTGGCGTGGCCGTGATGAAGAACTTGGCTGTTGCGTCTGGCAGCACCACGGTGCAGATGTCACGTCCTTCCATGATGATAGTGCCCAGTCTCTTGCAGTCCCTTTGCCTTTGGAGCATCCATGTGCGCACTTCTGGAATCTTCGCTACGTAACTGACGATGGAAGCCACTTCTGGCGTATGCAGTTGCTGTGGATCTATGGCCTTGCCGTTGAATGTGATTGCAATGCCACCATTGCCATTGTCCCCGAAAGTCATTTCCCATTGTGGAAGGGCGGCAGCCAGTTCTTCTGGGTGCTCCTTCACGTCAATGCCTTTCTCCAGGCATGCCAGGGCGATCGTCCTGTACATTTCCCCTGTATTGACATAAAATGCGCCCAGCCTCTGGGCAGTCATCTTTGCCACCGTGCTTTTGCCTGCCGCGGCAGGCCCGTCTATTGCTATCTGATATTGCTTATTCATTTGCAGGTTTTTCCTGTGGCTTGCCCGCCTCTGGTGTTTTTTCCTGGCCTTGAAGCGTCTTTGTTGTCTGGTGATGGCTGTTGCTGCCTGTCTTTGCCAGGCGGAACACCCTCTTTCCGTCAAAGAATGTGATGTATAACAGCATCCCAATCAGAAGGACTGCGAATATGTTCTGTAGAATGTTGAGGAATCTTGGCGGAAGATTCCTGCGTATCGCCAGTTCGATGATGGCGAATAGGATGTGCCCTCCGTCCAGTACGGGAATGGGCAGCAGGTTCATAAGGCCCAGGGAGAATGTCACCAGTATTATCAGCGCAAGACCGCCGCGAAGCCCGTCGTTCTTTAGCGAGTACCACAGCATGAGCACAATGCCCACTGGACCGCTCATGTGCTGCATTTTGATGCTGGCGGTGGAACGCTGGCGCCCGCGTATCTTTGACGTCAGCGGAGAGAACAGCAATGACAGCGTCCTGCCTGTCTGCCCGACGATCTTGGTGAATTGCTTCCAGGGGGACGGATGGCCCAGTACCTTGGTTACGCCATCGGTCAATGTCACGCCAATTACCCAGGTCATCTTGCCATTGATGTCATGCTGTTCAGTTTTGAGCTGGCTGAAGAGCAGTTCCTTTCCGTCTCTAAGCACCTTCAGTTCCAGAGGTCTGCCCTGGCTTTCCCGCAGTTGCTTTGACAACGTATCCGCGTCTGTTACTTCCTGGTTGTCCAGTGCGACAATCTTGTCCCCAAAGCGAATTCCCGCCTTGTGGGCAGGCAGCCCTGGTATGCAGTCAGAGACGATTACGGAGAAAGTGATGCCGAAGTCACCAATGCTGGAATCTGCTTGCGTATAGGATGACAGTTTCTGCTCAATGCCATTTCTGGCGATGGTAATGCTTATTGGCTCTCCTGCCTTTTTGGCGTATTCCTCTGCAAGCTGCTTTGAGCCGACGATATTTGTGTCGTTGATCTGCAACAACTGGTCCCCCGCCTTGATGCCCGCCTTCGCCGCAGGGGAGGCCGCCTTTATGTCCGCCGCCGAAATCGGATTCCTTGCCTTGAAGAAGGGGGCTGCCAAATTTTCGAAGAGCGGGTTTTTCCTTGGTGCGTATGCAATTTCCAGTTTCTTGCCGTCCCTGATTATGTCCAGGTGCACTTGCGGCGCATCCGTATAGACATGTTCGCTGTTGAGTTCCTCTGTGCCGCGCGTGAAGCTTTTGCCGTTGATGGCGATGATTCTGTCTCCTGGGCGCAGGCCTGCCTCCCATTCGGGATTTGGTACCATTTTCAGTTCAAGGATCTCTTTGCCTTCACCGCGCCTGACTGTTACCGTGTGTTTTTTTGATGCCTCCTCCAAGTCAAGTTTGCCGCAGATTTCTTCCAGGAAAAGTTCGGTTTTCTCGCCGTCGAACTCCAGGATCTCGTCTGTGACGCCCAGGCCGTTTTCGTACAGGGGCAGAACTTTTGGCACCTCTACTACAACACATGAGGCGGAAGGCGGCGCCTCCTTGATGCCCACTATGCACATGATCGTGGCCAGCACAAAGCCGAACAGGACGTTGAACAAGGGGCCGGCAAATGCGGTTACGGCTCTTGGAATGGGCTTGGATGGCTTGAGTTCCTTGCCGTCACTGGTCTTTGGATTGTCAACGGGATCCAGCTGGGGCAGGGCGACATAGCCCCCGAATGGCAGCAGGCTTATGGCGTATTCCACGCCCT
>JAFZZD010000351.1 GCA_017615955.1 Victivallales bacterium | reverse complement strand
CTGTCACTTCAACCAAAGTTCATCGTATGCGACGAGCCTGTAAGTGCGCTGGACGTGTCGGTGCAGGCACAGGTGCTTAATCTGCTGATGGACCTGCGTGAGGCACACTGCCTGTCCTACTTGTTCATTTCACACGACTTGAGCGTAGTCAGGCTCATATCCAACCGCGTGGCTGTGATGTATCTGGGCCACATTGTGGAGACAGGTAGCACAAAGGAGGTGCTTGACACTCCAAGGCATCCATACACCAAGGCACTCTTGAGCTCGGTGCCAACGCCAGGGGGTACGCTGTCCAAGCGCATTGTCCTCAAGGGAGAGCAGCCCTCACCCCTTAATCCGCCTTCAGGATGCCCATTCCATCCGAGATGCCCAGCTGCGGAGGACATCTGCCGCAGGGAGTGCCCTGCCCTGCGCGGCGAAGGCAGGCAATGCGCCTGCTGGAAACACGACACCGAATGAAAGACACCCAAAACATAGAGCCTCAGTGCTGGACATACGAACTGGCCGAGGGATGGACTGTCTTTGCAGGAAAGACGGCGGAGGACAATGACGCTCTGTCGCTGAAATTCGCCAAGGGCACTGACCTGTGGTTCCACATACACGGCCAGCCAGGAAGCCATGTTCTGCTGCGTGGTCCTGAAGGGGAAGAAGCCTCCAAGGAACTTAAGGAGCAGGCAGCCGCAATTGCCGCATGGCACAGCAAGGCCCGTGGCGGCGGCAAATGCACAGTGGATATGACGTACGCCCGCAATGTCAGCAAGCCACGGGGCGCCAAGCCTGGGCTGGTATGCATTTCAGGTGAACGCACAATCCATACAAAACCAGCTTTGCCCGCCAACGCAAGAGAGGAGACTTGACAATGGACAAGGAACTCTTGAAGAAAATACTGCTGCGCGGCATACCGCCGCTGGCTGTGGTCGTGCTGATGCTGTACTACACATTCTATGTAGGCAACAATGCGGGCAAGCTGCTCAAGGAGAAAGATAGGCAGAAGCAGGAACAAGAGCAGCTCCAGCCCAAAGAAATACCTGGCAATCCGCCTGCTCCACCAGCAAGCGAAACCAAGCAGCAGGACAAGGGAAACACAGCCTCCGAACAGCAAGCAGCTGTTCCCCAAGAAGAACAGCCCCTTGTATTCGGGCAGGTGTTTACAGGCGCGTTCTGGCAAGACAGGGAGCCAGCCCAATGGCAGAAGCTATTCCTTGCCTTTGCGGACGAGGCGGCAAATGGCGTACTCCCCCTCAAGTCATGCGGGGAATATCGCTCGGAATTTGCTTTTTCAGCGGAAATGCGCAATGGCGAATGGCACGTGTCATCCCAAAGCGCAGGCCGCTATGCGAAATATGTAAAACTGCTTTGCAGCGTGGAGACATCCAGCGCAGTGAAGCTATTCCAGCAACAACAAAGCGCATTGGACACATTGCTGCAGGAAATGGGCTTCGCTGGACTTGACAGCCTGACATTGACAAGGCAGGCACTGGCAGTGTTCGCAGACATGCCAGTGCCGGATGAAGACCCCGCCCTGCTCAAGGGAGACGGGGGCATCTACATCTGGAAGGACAATGAACTTGAAAGGCTTTCCCCCATACGCAAGATGTGTCTGCGCATGGGCGTGGAAAACGCCAGGCTAATCAAGGACAAGGCAACTAAGATTCTATCACAAATTACAGAAGCGACGGAGAACAAGAAATGAATCCAGAACAAGCATACGGCAATGCCATTCTCATATCAGGCCCCAGCGGCGTTGGGAAATCAACCATCTGCAGGGAACTTCACAGGATCATGCCACAGTTGCGCTTCTCCGTCTCCTGCACCACACGCAGGCGCCGCCCAGAGGAAATCGACCACAAGGACTATCATTTCATAACTGAGGCGGAATACAACCAGCATCTGGAAAACGGCGATTTCCTTGAGCACGCGGAAGTCCATGCATTCCTGTACGGCACTCTAAAAAGCGAACTGGACTGCCTCAGAAAAGGCCATGACATACTTATGGACATCGACGTGCAGGGCGTCACACAGGTGCGCCAGCGCCTCAAGGACGAGGAATTCTACGGACGCCGCTACATCACCGCGTTCATCATGCCGCCCAGCATGGCAGTTCTGGAAAAAAGGCTGCGCGGGCGCGGCACGGAAACGCAGGAGGCAATTGCCCGCCGTCTCCGCAATGCGGCCGGCGAGATGAAGAAATGGCGCGAATACGACTATGTGGTGATCAACTACGAGGCGGCCACAGCAGCGGAAGAGCTGGCCTCCATAATCCGCTCCGCACATCTGCGCACCAGCGTGCTAACCAGGGAGAGTTGGAATGAAGAACCCTGAAAAAATCACAATAGTCCTGGGCGTCACTGGCTCCATCGCCGCCTTCAAGGCCTGCGAACTCACCAGCACCCTCACCAAGGAGGGATTTGATGTCCATGTGATCATGACAGCGTCCGCCTGCAAGCTGATATGCCCGCAGAGTTTCCTCACACTCTCCAGAAATCCTGTCATGACTGACCTGTGGGAGGAAAAGGAATGGCAGCCTGGCCACATTGAACTGGCCATGCGGGCAAAAATCCTGGTGATCGCACCCGCAACCGCCAACATCCTCGCTAAAATGGCACACGGCATTGCGGACGATGCACTTAGCACCTACTACATTTCACACACTGGCTCCACAATCGTGGCTCCTGCAATGAACCCCCGCATGTGGGCGCATCCCGCAACACAGGCAAATGTGTCGCTGCTCAAGGAAAGAGGCGTCATCTTTGCTGGACCTGACAGCGGCCATGTGGCCTGCGGCGAAGAGGGACCAGGTCGCCTTTGCACCATTGATGCAATAATAAAGCAAATTAAAACTAGCATTAACATACAAAAAGGAAACAAGAAATGAAAACATCAATTGATTGGCTGAACGATTACATCCAGATTCCCTGGAACGCCAAGGAACTTGCCACGCGCCTTACGGCGGCTGGTCTGGAAGTAGAAGGCATTGAAAGCACTGGCAGCATACCAGATGGCGTTGTCACCGCAAAGATACTCAGCAGGGATCCGCACCCAGATTCAGACCACTTGAGCGTGTGCAAGGTCACGGTTGGCGAAGGCGAGCCCTTGCAGATTGTCTGCGGCGCGCCCAACTGCGATGCCGGCAAGATCGTGCCCTTGGCCACCATCGGCACGGACTTCGGCGAGTTCAAGATCAAGAAGTCCAAGCTGCGCGGCGTGGAGTCATTTGGAATGATGTGCTCCGCCAAGGAACTGGGTCTCAGCCAGGACCACAGCGGCCTTATGATACTGCCTGATGACACGCCACTCAACGTACCATTGACCAAGATTGTCAAGACAGACACGGTAATCGACTGGGAAGTGACCCCGAACCGCCCTGACTGGCTGTCCCACTACGGCATAGCCCGCGAAATCAGCGCAGTTTCTGGCGCGGAACTCAAGCTCCCCGAAATGCCCATTGACGTGGACAGCAGCAAGAAAGTCAACGACTTCATCGACATCAGCGTACAGGACACGGACCTGTGCCCGCGCTACATGGGACGCGTCTTCACAGGCGTCAAAATCGGCCCGTCGCCAGACTGGATGGTCAGGCGCCTTGAGGCGGTTGGCCTGCGCTCCATCAACAATGTAGTGGATATCACCAACTACGTCATGTTGGAGTTCGGCAATCCATTGCACGCATTCGACCTGCGCACTCTGGAAGGCGGCAAGATCATCGTGCGCCGCGCAGCAGAAGGCGAGAAAATCACCACATTGGACGAGACAAAGCTGACGCTCACCAGCAACAATCTGCTTATAGCAGACCAGAACAAGGGCGTCGCGCTGGCTGGCATCATGGGCGGCGAAAACAGCATGATCACGGACGACACCACAACAGTGCTGCTGGAGGCCGCCACATTCGACCGATCCAACATCCGCATCAGCTCCCGCACACTGGGCATCGCCACCGATTCATCCTATCGCTTCGAGCGTGGAGTCAGCCCTTATGTGACGGAGCTAGCCAGCCAGAGGGCGGCCAGCCTGCTATGCCAGCTCTGCGGCGCAAAGCAGGTGGAAGGCGCCATCGACTGCTACGGCAAGAAGTGGCAGACCGCCGACATACGCATGTCATTCCAGCGCTGCAATTCCCGCCTGGGACTGCAACTCACGCCTGAGCAGATCGTGGATTGCCTGAAGCGCCGCGGCCTGGAAATCCTGTCACAGGATGACAAGGACGTCGTGGTACGCACTCCCGCATGGCGCTTTGACCTGGCGGCGGAACATGACCTCGTCGAGGAAGTGGCGCAGATGTGCGGGTTGGACAACATCCCAGAGGCGCCAGTTTTTGCAAAGGTGGGCGGCCCACTCAAGGACGACACATATCTGCCGCAGGAAATGGCAAGGGCTGACTTCCAGGCAATCGGGCTGGACGAGATCTACAACTACAGTATGTGGTCCCTCAAGCAATGCCTGGCTGGCACTGAATACAAGGAGGAGGAAATCCTCCGCGTCTCCAATCCCATCAGCCTGGACACAGCATACCTGCGTCCCACATTGCTGCCTGGCCTGCTGGCCGTTGTGAACCACAACGTTGCCCACAACCAGCATGACCTGGGCCTGTTCGAACTGGGACGCGTCTTCCTCAATGGCAAGAATGGCTATGAGGAACGCCTTCAGGCAGCCATCGCACTTACCGGGCATCCCTACCCGGAACGCTTCGGCGCGGACTTGGCAAAGTGCTATGACTTCTACGACATGAAGGGCGTGGTGGAGGACTGGCTGGAACGCCGCGGCTTCAGTACTGTGCCCTGGACCACATTCCAATCACCTGCATACAAGCACGGCGCAGCCGCTGCCTGGATCATCAAAGGCACTCCCATCGTCTCCTTTGGCGAAGCAGCGCCTGAACTGACCAAGGGCTTCCGTATGCGCAATCCGCTCTTCATCGCGCAGTTCGAGGTGGCTCGCCTCATGGCAATGAGCAAATCGACTCTCAAGTACACGCCGATCCCGCAGTTCCCCGGCACATCCAGAGACGTGTCCTTCGTGGCGCCCAGCGACCTCACCCACGCGAAAATCGTTGCGCTCATCGAGGGGCTCAAGCTGCCGTATTTCGAGAAGGTGCAGATATTCGACATCTTCGAGGACGAAAAGGTGCTGGGCGCAGGACGCCGCAGCCTGGCATACAACATCACATTCCGCAATCCGGAACGCACCATGACAGACGAAGAGGCAAATGCCCTTCAGGAAAAGGTGCGGGCTGCATTGGCGGCAATTCCAGGCGTGGAACTGAGGTAATCAATCAGCAAAAAAGGAAAATACCATGTTAGTCAAACAATTTGCAACAGGCAGCATAATCACCGTCGGGGACGCACCCTGCATCGTGGAAACAGTGGAAAAGCACACGCCATCCGCCCGCGGCGCGGCCACCATCTACAAGATTCGCTGCCGCAATCTCATTGACCAGAACAAAATTGATTTGAGCTGCAAAGGTGAAGACAGCTATCCCGAACCTGACTTCAGAAAGGCGGATGTGCAGTTCCTCTACAAGCAGGGAAGCGACTATGTCTTCATGGACCTGGAAAGCTATGACCAGTTCAATCTGGACGAGGCGATGATCGGCGACAACAAGTATTTTCTGGTGGAGGACATGGAGGGCATCACCGCCCTCATCCTGGAAGAGCGAGTGGTGGGCGTGGAACTGCCTGACGTAGTGGAGCAGAAGCTGGTGGAATGCGATCCCGCCATCAAAGGCCAAAGCGCAACCAACAGAGGCAAGTCAGCCAAAACCGAGACTGGCTTCGTAATCCAGGTGCCAGAATACATGGAAAACGGCGAAACCGTCAAAATCGATACGCGCACAGGCAAATTCCTGGGCCGCGTCGGCACCACCTTCTAAACGCAGAGGCGCTTTTTTAACGCAGAGGCGCAGAGACGCAGAGTTTTTTTAACGCAGAGACGCAGAGTTTTTT
>JAFZZD010000350.1 GCA_017615955.1 Victivallales bacterium | reverse complement strand
TACGGAATAATGAAGAATATGAATAAATCAGATGCCGAAAAGCATTCGTTGTCCCAGATGAATGGAAAACTGGCGGAATATGCCGAGACACACGGAGACGGGGTGCGAGTTGTATTTATAGGCAATTCCATCACTGTCCACCCCGTTGCGCCACATCTTGGCTGGACAAACCTGTGGGGCATGGCTGCCAGTGCAAAGGAAAAGGACTATGTACACCTGGTCATAGACGGAATAGAAAAGGCCACTGGGAAATTGGCGGACTGCCGCGTAAGGAATCTGGCTGACTTTGAACGCAATTTCTCAAATTTCGACTACAGTTCCATACAGGAGTTGATTGACTTCAATCCCGATTATCTGATTGTCGCATTGGGCGAAAATGTGGCCTCGCTGGAGACACGTGAAGAGCAACTTGCATTCTGTGATGCATTCAAGAAGCTGCTGGGCTGCTTTGTGCGCGGGCGCACCAAGCCAAACGCCGTGGTGCGCGGCGTATTCTGGCGCAGTGATTGGAAAGATGAAATGATGGCGCACGCGGCAAGCGACTATGCGCTTCCATTTGTCAAAGCGGACTTGTCCGGGGACAAGTCAATGCAGGCACTGGGTCTGTTTGAGCACACTGGTGTGCAGAAGCATCCTGGCGACAAAGGCATGGAGGCAATTGCACGGCGCATTCTGGAAGGCCTCTTCCCAACGGAGGCTGGCTACACGGCACACGTCGATGGCAAGGCAGTTCCAGTGCGTCCAATACGCATATCCGCAATTGCATTCAACCAATGGGCGCCAGGCTATCAACGCCCAGTTGACCAGACCGAAATCGCGGGTATGCTGAAATTCGAGACCGAAGGGAAATGCGAGATACGAGTAAGACCAGACAGGGATTTCCGCACTGTCAAGTTGCGTCCGCTCTCGGCAGGTGTCACGCCAAGCGTAGTCGAGGGCGAAATACGCTTTACACTGCCTGGGCCTGGCTACTATGTGCTGGAGTTGGATGGCTACAACAGGCCATTGGAAATATTCGCCGACAAAAAACGGGATTTCACCGCAGAACGCCAGGCCGCAAACATCGTGTTTGGTCCTGGACTGCACGAACCTATATTAGTCAAACTAAAGAGCCATGACCGCGTATTTTTAGACAAGGACGCTGTGGTGATGGGATCATTCCAGGTGGACAATGCAGAGGATGTCAAGGTTTGGGGCTATGGCATCATCTGCGGTTCCCGAAACAGGAGGGATGGCGACTGCTGCTTCCGCGAGGGAATGGATGGTACAGTCCGCATCATCGATTCCAGGAATGTTTTGTTCGATGGCCCCACTGTGCTCGACTCCTGTTGCTTTTGCATTTCTGCTTACAATTCCAGCGATTTGGAATTCGCCAACATGAAAGTCACTGGCGCCTGGAGATACAACACAGACGGCATTGACGTATGCAATACACAACGTATGCATATCCATAATTGCTACGTACATTCCTTTGACGACAATATCGTGATAAAAGGCGATTTTTACAAAGAGGACAGAGAGGCTCCTGTGGAGGACATTCACGTGGAGCACTGCGTCTGCTGGTGCAGTTGGGGCAGAACACTGGAAATCGGTCTTGAGACATGGGCGCCATATCTCAAGGGCTTGGTCTATGAGGACTGCGACCTAATACACAACACACACGCCGCGTTAAGCGTGCATCTAGGCGGTCCTGGTCCTGTGGAGGACATCACATTCAGGAACATCCGCATTGAATACGATGCCAGCGAAATGAAGCCAATCTTGCAGAAAGAGGGGCGAGACCAGAGATTCACCCGCATTGCGCCATGGGCGGGCAGTTGGCTCAACGTGTCCAACGACAAGATGTTCACACCCAATGGCATGTACGACAATATCCTGGACGAACCTGAATTGCTGTACTGCCCGCTGGGCACCTTCAAGCATCTGACAGTCGAGAACATCACCATTACAGTCGATGAAGGCGCAATGGAACCCAAATGCATCATGTACGCCCTGTCAGGCAGCACATTGGGCAAGATTGACATTCGCAATGTCAAGCTCAATGGCAAGGACATCAGTGCTCAATGCGTCCCTTTGCCCTAATCGGCATTTTCCTATTTACCGCATTGACTGCAAGTCTCTTCTTTGCGTTAAAAAGGCGTTTGAAAATAAGTACACACCATATATAGTGTGCGGCATAATCGCCTACATTCATAAGGAATATAACAACAACCATGAAAATCATCGTCTGCATAAAACAGGTTCCTGGCACATCCCAGGTGGAAATAGACCCAAAGACGGGCGTATTGAAACGTGATGGCGTGGAATCCAAGATGAATCCGTACGACTTGTACGCATTGGAAACCGCATTGCGCCTCGGCAAGCAGCTGGACGCGTCAATAACCGCCATCACCATGGGACCGCCACAGGCAGAGGCAGTGCTGCGGGAGGCATTCATGATGGGCGTTGATGAAGGCGTGCTGCTGTCAGACCGCCGTTTTGGCGGCGCGGACGTGCTTGCCACGTCCTACACCATATCCCAAGGCATACGCGCAATCGGCGGTGCCGACCTTATCATCTGCGGAAAACAAACCACCGATGGCGACACGGCTCAGGTTGGCTCGGAACTGGCGGAATTCCTGGGCATTCCACATGCGACAGGTGTGCTCAGCCTCCGCGAATGCACAGAAACAGGCATTGAGGCGGACCTGGATCTGCCACTGCAAATAGAGACCGTTCACATTCCATACCCCTGCCTCGTCACTGTGGAAAAAGGCATCTACGAGCCAAGGCTACCCTCTTTCAAGAAGAAACTGGCAACAGCGGACCGTCCAATCCGAAAGTTGACGCTGGACGATTTGGCGGACCATGAGGCAAAGCACTATGGCCTGAATGGCTCTCCTACCCAGGTGCAGCACATATTCCCACCTGAGAACCACCGCAGCCAGGAGCGCTGGGAAGGCAAGCCCGATGAGATTGCGGAGCGTCTCCTGCACCGCCTGGATGAACAGAAATTCCTGCAGCAACCGAGGTAAGAAAAAATGGCATACATAAAGATACATCAGGAACGTGTCCAGGATGCGGAGGCACTGGCAGCAATCTGCCCATTCAAGGCAATTGAGATACAGGACGGCAAGCTGTCCATCAACGCGGGCTGCCGCCTTTGCCGCCTTTGCCTTAAAAAGGGCAACGGCGTATTCGAGTTGATTGAGGATGACGATGCGCCGCAGGTGGACAAATCCGCATGGCGCGGCATAGCCGTTGTGGCGGAAGTCAATGAAGACCGCATACATCCAGTCACATTCGAGCTGCTGGGCAAGGCACGTGAGCTAGCCGACAAAATCAAACACCCAGTATATTGTGTGCTGGGCGGAGACAATGTGGCCCACCTGGCGCAGGAACTTCTTGAATACGGGGCGGACGAGGTATTCCTCTACGAGCACCAGGAACTGAAGCATTTCCGCGCAGAACCCTACACCGCAATGCTGGAGGACTTCATCAAGGCAATCAAACCGTCGGTGGTGCTGGTGGGCGGCACAATCACAGGACGCTCACTGGCACCACGCACGGCGGCACGCTTCCATACGGGACTTACGGCAGACTGCACTGTGCTGGATATTTCGGAAAGCACGGACCTGGACCAGATTCGCCCCGCGTACGGCGGCAACATCATGGCTCATATCCGCACACCAAAACACCGCCCGCAATTCGCAACTGTGCGCTACAAAATCTTCCCCATACCACAAAAATGTGCGCCCAATGGCAAAGTCACACGCCGCACATTGACAAAAGACGCTCTGGCCACCGCAATCGAGATACTATCCGTCACGCCGAAAGCCAAAGAATCCGGTATTGAGGACGCGGAAGTCATTGTTGCAGGTGGCCGTGGTCTGAAGAAGCCCGAAGACCTGGCCATGCTTCAGGAACTGGCTGAACTTCTCAATGGCCGCGTTGCCTCCTCTCGCGCGTTAGTCGAGGCGGGGTGGACGGATCCCAAGCAGCAAATCGGCCTGAGCGGGCGCACCGTCAAGCCAAAACTGTTGATTACCTGCGGCATTTCAGGAGCAATTCAGTTCGTGGCGGGCATGAGCGGCTCCGAGCAGATCATTGCCATCAACACAGATACCAACGCCCCCATTTTCAAAGTCGCCCATGTGGCAATAACAGGCGACCTCTACCAGATTATACCGAAATTAATTGAAGGAATCAAAGCACGCAAGGCCACAATATGAGCAATACAGACAACTACAAAACCATAGATGAGGCAGACATCGAATATCTCCGCTCTGTCTGCGCACCAGAACGCGTAATTCCTGGCCCAGCAGTAGGCGAGGACTACTGCCATGACGAATTGTCTGGCATACGCCGCAGACCCGATGTACTGGTGAAGGCCGCCTCCACCCAGGAGGTTTCAGCCATAATGAAATACGCCTACCAGAATTGCATTCCAGTCACGCCACGTGGCCAGGGCACTGGCCTGGTGGGCGGCGCGGTTCCTTTGCATGGCGGCATTTTGCTGGACCTTAGCGGCATGAACCGCATCCTTGAACTTGACGAGGACAACCTGACCCTGACGCTTGAGCCAGGCGTTCTTCTGATGGAAGTCGTGAAATACGTTGAGGAGCGTGGCTTCCTGTATCCGCCAGACCCAGGCGAGAAGAGTGCCTCAATCGGAGGCAACATCAGCACAAACGCCGGCGGCATGCGGGCTGTCAAGTACGGTGTGACGCGGGACTATGTGCGCGGACTGGAAATCGTGCTGCCAAACGGCGAAGTCACGGAACTTGGCGGCAAGGTGGTCAAGAACAGCTCCGGCTACAGCTTGAAGGATTTGATTGTGGGGTCCGAGGGCACACTTGCCATAGTGACCAAGGCGATATTGCGCCTCATCCCCCTGCCGAAATGCAAAATCAGCCTGCTGGTGCCCTTCCCCACTCTGGAGGCTGCCATAAAGACCGTGCCACTGGTGCTGCGTTCTAGTTCCGTCCCAACCGCAGTTGAGTTCATGGAACGGGAGGTCATTCTTGCATCGGAAGAATTCCTTGGCCGCAAGTTCCCGGACAACAGCGCGGACGCATATCTTCTGCTGACATTTGACGCGGCAAGCCCTGCCGAGTTGGAACTTGCCTACACATCTGCCGCCCATATCTGCCTAGATGCGGGCGCACTTGACGTTCTTATGTCCAATACGCAGGAGCGCAATGAGGCAATATGGTCTGCACGAGGTGCATTTCTGGAGGCAATCAAGGCATCAACAACCGAAATGGACGAGTGTGACGTGGTGGTGCCGCGCAGGCACGTGGCAGGCTTCATACTTTTCGCCCATGCACTCCAGGAGAAGCACAATATCCGCATTCGCTCATTCGGCCATGCTGGAGACGGCAATCTTCACATCTACATTCTGCGCGACAAATTGGAGGAGAATGAATGGCATGAACGCCTGGAAGCCGTTTTCCAGGACCTGTACCAGAAGGCACGCGAATTGGGCGGGCAGGTTTCAGGCGAGCATGGCATCGGCCTCGCAAAGAAGTCATATCTGGCGGAATCCATTCCCCCAGCAAACCTGGCTCTAATGGCCGCCATCAAACATGCCTTCGACCCCAAGAACATCCTCAATCCCGCCAAGATCATCGCAACACGCTAAATACAGTTTTTAGTGGACTGTGGACTGTTGGGTGCCTGCGGCGAAAGCCGCCGGTAGAACTGCAACTTCCAAACGCGGGGCTTTCGTCCCGCGCACCAAAC
>JAFZZD010000349.1 GCA_017615955.1 Victivallales bacterium | reverse complement strand
GCGATGACGGGCTGGGCTGGGGCGTCAGTGACGGCACAATTGACAGCATGCAGGCAAAGGGCATAACAGGCAACGTGCTGCCAAACAACAACGAGGTTGGCGGACGTTCAGGCGAAGGGCGTTCAGGCAAGTCCACAGGCCAGTTTGTGGAGAAGGAGGCCACTGGCAAGGGTGGCAGGAAGACGCCCACCCGCCTGGTGCAGTCTCCATTTGAGAAAGGGACTGTGGTGGACAAGTCCAATGATCCCCAGGGAGGAGCCACTGGCGGCGGCAAGCAGTCTGGCGTGGGAGACGAGGGACTTACGGGAGTGACGCCTGACCAGGACCAGCGCACAGGACAGCGCATGGAAGGCAAGCAGGCCGAACTGAAGCAAAGGACCATTGCCATGCTGAAACGCCTGGATGACGCGGATTTGCCTACTGGCGACTTGCGTGAGGCGCTGGAGAAAATGCGAGCGCTGGAGCGACTGGGGGATGGCGGCGGTCCAGAGGCACGGCGTCTTAAAGGTCAGCTGGCCCAGTCACTCTCCAGGGCACGCACTGCGGTGCAAGTGGCAATGAAGGCGGAACGGGAAAGCCTGCTCAAGCGCAAGAAGGACAGTTTTCCTGTAAAGTACAGGCACAACGAGAAAGTGCCGCCCGCGTTTGAGGAATATGTGGGCGAATATTTCAAGGCAATTGCAATAGAGGAGGCTGCGGAATGATGATATTTGCTTTTTTACTGGCGGCAATGAACCTGCTGCCCAACGGCAACTTCGACCAAGGGGGCAAGTCTCCATTGAACTGGGAGCGTCCCAATGGCCTTACCACATTCATTGTGCAGGAGGAAGGACGCGGCAATGTGGTGAAACTGGATTCGCGCCTTGACCGCCAACAGGTGCTGGATTTTCTCAAGGAACTCAAAAGCAATCCAGAAGCCACACCCCCTGCCCCCATCCTGGCCAAGGCACCCTTCTATTCCTCCATTGGCGGCAACGAAGGTGTGCAGTACGATTCAGAGCTGATCGCGGTCAAGCCAGGGCAGAACTACAAGCTGACCATAGACGTAAAAGGCAATTCCAAGCCATTCGTTTGGATCAAGGGTTTCCGCAAGCACCCCAGGCGCGATGTGCTAATCGACAGCTACCAGACCAGGCTGCACGCGGAGCCGCTGGATGAAAAGCAGTGGCAGACCTTCTCCATCGGCTTCAATCCCACGGCAAAGTCACCCAACACCGAGCTTATGAAGGTCAGAATCTACGTGTATTGGCCCGTTGGCATCTGCTATTTCGACAATGTGCGCATCGAGGAAATCAGCAAGGAGGAGATGGAAGAACTCGTCAAGCAGCGTTCAGAGCAATAAACAACTCAAATACTCTCTGTTGCCGCCGCTCTCATGGATTTTCATTTGCATAGGAATGCGTGATTTTCCTGTGGCATGCCTTCCGCAAACTCAGCGACTAATGTTAAACGTGAGCGAAAACGCCCGCGCATAGAACTGTCCACAGAATCAATTGCCAATTGCCTCATGCAGAATGGCGGCTGAATAGTCTTCAGGCAGACGCAGCTCTGTCCATGTCCGGCCATTTATTGTGCGGAGCGGGGCATTGAAGTTATGCACCTCGCGCCCATTCTCGTCAAAGACATGCACTATATGTTTTGCTTTGTCATTCCAGCCGAAGAGGCCTGATGCCTTTGTAATGATGCGCTCCTGGCAGATGATGTAACCCTTGTGCAGCTCCATTGGTGTGGAAGGGAACATATACGCACTCAATGTCGGGTAGTCAAAGAGTATCTTTGCACTGTAGTATGCATACAGGCAGCCGAAGTCCAGGGCGTTCAGCATCCAGTTGTAGCAATCTATTTCAGTGCGCTCGCTAAGATGGTTGCCCAGTGCGATTGGGGACAGAAGCAAGGTCTGATTGCAGAATGAAATAGTCGCAGTCTCCACAAAGTTCTCCGCTTGGAATTGGCCTGCGTATTTCGGAAGGAAACTGCCATTGGTATATAGCGCGGCTCCTCTCTGCTTGATGTATGAGACCATTTCCTTGCGCCAGGGAAGGCTAAGCAGACGCACCGAGCTTTTGAGGCGAACAAGCCTGCCCATTGAATCAATGTCGCCAGACACTCCATCCCAGGGCGACGCATAGTTGTATTTTGCATTGGAGACGCCGAATTCATCCCAGTAGATAGCGTTGCACTCCAATTCATCGAAAATCATTTTTATGACCTTTTCCAGCTCGGCTGCGTAAACGGTGCCCTTTCTAGGGCAGTACATTTCACCGAAACGCCCATACAGGGCGGGCTGCCCGTCCGCCTTCAGTATCTGGCAGTCCGCATAGTCGGTGGGCGCATTGTCCGATGGATCCAAATAGCAGTGGAAATAAAGGCCGTACTTGACGTGGGGATAGTTATTCTTGATGTGCTGGAACATGAGCTTGTTGCCAGTCTGGTCAATCTTGCGGCAGGCTGTGCCCCAGGCGTACTGGTATTTGCCGTTCGCCTTCTTGTACATGGGCCACATGTTGTGTCCGTGCATGCAGTTTGACATCTTCACATCGAACAGGTTCTTCAGCTGGTTCAGTGTGACTTCCCCTGGCGGGTTCGCCCTGTTGCTGACCTCGCCCAGCAGGTACTCCATCTTGAAATTAGTCTTGCATACGCGTCTTGCGCTGTTGATGAAACTCCAGAAATCGCCGTCTGCAATTGGGAACACCAGATATTCCACAACATGCTCTGCGTTTGCTGGTATGACCAGGTTGTCGTCTGCGATGCTTAACCTGCCATTGCCAACGCGGTTGCTGATGTGCACGGTGAAGGCATCGCTCCAGGGCATCATGCCAATGCCAGACTTGCCAGTGCTGCCGAAACTGGTGGGATTCAGTTCACAGGTGTTTTCACCAGTCAGACCGAATGGCTCGTAGCCACCGACTCTGGCGGTGACCATGCGTTTGCCGAAGTCCACATAGTATTCCATGCGAATGGGCAGTGGCTTGTCTGTTTTGTTGCGAATTGTCTCCGATACATGTATGGCCTCTATGCCAGGACGTATGCTGCGCTTGACGGTGAACCACTGGTTGTCGCCCGTAACCTGTTTGCCGTCCTGCGTGGAGAAACTGCGCTGCACGCTGAAAGTCTCATTGTCAACGGTGACAGACCAATCCGGCTTGCCCGCGTCCTCATGCCATGCGTAGTTTGCCTTTGTGGGAACGGGCTTTGGCGAGATGAGCGGCAATTCTCCTGTTGGTGCGGGCTTGCGGACTTTGACTTTAGGCTTTGCGATGAAACGCAGCTGCACTTGTTCGAAGATGTATGCGCTGCGCTCCTTGCTGGGATCGTCAATACCCTTTATTTCAATAGTGTTCTTGCCTGGCTGGAGCATGTCTGTTACATCCAAGTCAAAGGCGCAGATGTCATTGCAGTCAACAAGGCCGTATGAGCTATGCCTGTTGGGTGCTTCGAAGTCAGTGGAATATGGCAGGGTTATGACTCCTGACGGCGCGATGAATGTCCATTTTCCGCCGTTCTTCCTTGTGGAACTGGCTTGGCGGTTCCGCAGGCGCTTGCCTTCCACAGCCTTTCCATTGCAGAATAACTGGATCGCCTTCTGGGCATAGCCGTTGCAGCTCCTGCCGTGCGTGTTGAAAAGCCCAGTTCTGCCGCGGAAATGAAATGTAACTTGTTTTTCCTGTGGTATCTCTGGCTTGTCAAATTCTATGATTTGGGACTTGCCTGGGATGATTTCAAAGGATGAGGGATTGAGCGCAATGGATCGGACAGGTGCTTCGCCTTGTCCAGATGCGGTGCCCAGCACGGCATCCGCCAGCAGGCTGCGCTTGCATTGGCTCCAGGCAACTTCGCTTAATATCATGAAGCGCTCCTGCGTTGGATCAGGTACGTCGCAGTCGCTCAATGCCGCCTCAAAGCGGAAATATGTTTTTTCAGTGAGATGTTTTTTGCCGAAAAGCGCGGCTGGCAGGAATAACTCCATGAGATAGCCATTGTCCGTGCGCACGGCGGCTATCAGGCTTCCCTGCAATTGTGCATTTTCAGGATGGATGGGCACCAGTTGCGGATTGCTGCCCTGTGTCCCGAACACGGGTGGCATCGCCAGCAGCGCAACCTGTCCTGCACCCAGGCTGTCCCTGCCTGGCTCCAGTTCTGGCTCGTAGTCGATGTAGAGTTCCAGATGGTCGCTTTTCCAATTGTCCCGTGAACTGTGGTTGGTGAAGAAAAGGTCATCCGTGATCAATGCCATCGCATACAGTCCTTCCTCGCGCCAACCGGCAATGAATTTGCCGCCCAGGTTTCTGCTGTCCTTCCAGGAGGCTGCACCCATTTTAACCTGCTCCAGATGGTCCCAGAACATGGCATTGGGAACATGCCCCCAGTCAAGGATGCTGCCGTCAATGGTAATTCCAGGGTCGGGAATATAGGGAAGGATTCTCAAGGCCGGCTTGTTATCCGCTAACAATGCGCAACTCAAGACCACCAGCAGCAGATATAGATGTTTCTTCACAATAATTCCTTTTCCGAGTGCATTACATGCCAATTACTGCCTTTTATCAGTATTCATCCCACCAAATCTTGCTATTGGAGAAGTAGGATGACTTGTATATGTTGTAGTCGGCGTTTGCCTCATGCTTGTTAGGCGCTGGATTTGTCCTGATGGTTTCCACATGACCATCGCCGAAGAGAATATTTACGCCGCCGTCGTGGCGTGGGTCCAGGTTGCCGCTGTCATTTGCTCCTGTGGCAAAGACCTGGCTGCAGTTCATGTATCCGCGCCTCATGAGTTTTGCGTTGTAAGTCTCGCCATTCACGACATAACTTGACGGGTTCTTAATTATGATGCATTTTCCAGATATCGGGCGTGATGCTGCCGACCTATACAGTAGGTGGTTGTGCCCGACCATGGAGTAGTACAGCGTGCTGTAGTAGTCTGTGATTTTCGCCAAAATTCCGATTTTCTTGATGCCCAGCGTGGAGGTGGTGTCGCCTTCAAGTTCCTCGAATGCGGGGCAGACAATCACGCTGGATGGGACCTGTGAGACATAAAGCAGCCTCTGCCAGTAGCCTACATAATTGCCAGTCGCATCGTCCTTGACGGCGACTGTATATGGGTATTGGTCGTCGTTTTCATTGGTGTACATGAGTGTTGCAGTTGAAATCTGCTTGAAGTTGTTGACGCAGGAGATGGTTCTTGCCTTTGAGCGTGCCTTGCTGAGTGCTGGCAGCAGCATTGCCGCAAGAATGGCGATAATTGCGATTACGACAAGTAGTTCAATCAGAGTGAATGCCTTTTTCATTTTCAATTCTCCTTGATTTATGGGTATGTTAAAAACTATAAGTCTTTTCAATTACATATTGTACCAAACAATTTGTGTTTTCGCAAGAATGGACTTTTATTTTTCGCAGTTGTCCCATAACTTTTTTAAATTGCCATGATTTCCAGGTGGCATCAGTGTTGTCAGCCGTAATGAGGCAAATATCTGTTTGGCTTGGCAAAAACTGATTGCATGCATGTATAAAAAAGGAATCCATGCTACCTTTGTTTCGTCCTCCAAAAACAAAGAAGGGATGATCTGGAGCCAGTTCTCCCAAAATCCGCTGTTTTGAAAAGTTATGGTACATCTGTGCATCTAATTAAAATCCACTCTTGAATTAAGCAAGCAATATGGTATTTTACGAAGCGCATGAAGACGGGTGCGCACCATTCCATGCAAAAAAACTTGGTGCCACAAGATACAGTCTTCAAGAGCACGCACCGTCAATCCAAGCATAGAAGGACTTCTGCAAGCGGCCTTTTTTCGCAATAAGTGCGAGTTGACATAGTGCCACTTTATGACTTCTTTGCCTACATAGCCACATCTGAAATCACAAACCCTTTCACATCGGACACTTGACATGACCAGACATTCGGCATTTATTTTGACTTTACTACTATGTTTTGCAACGGCATGGGCTGCGGAATTGAAGTTTATTCCCGACTGGACCGGAATGGAGCTTCCGTCTGGCGTGGTAGAGAAGGAAAATGCACTCAGTTTCGCATCAAAAGGCCGTGTGGTATTCAAGGATCCCGCGATACATACGGAGACTGGTTCCATCAGCATGGACTTCCAACTGAATTACGACCCATCAGATGGTGCTCTTATAAAAGAAAACCCTGCCTGGCGCAACCAGACATTGTTTACAATTGAGCGCAAGGACATTTTTGCCCAAGGCTACATGACCATCAACGGAGGAAGAACCTCAATTTGCTTCGGAGTATTTCAAAAGGGAAAGCCTGCTCTTTTTGTCACGTCCGCCAAGTTCCAATTTGAAAAAGGCAAGACATACAGGGTCGCATTTGCATTCGGCAAAGAGGTGTTAATACATATTGATGGTCGGCAGGTCGTAGCGCAGCCAAAGTCCTGGCGTGGATTGTTCGGCGAGGCGGCTCCCGCTTCCATTGCCTCTTTTTCACTAGGGGCAAGCCAAATTGGGGGCATTGCCAACAATTGTAGCATAGGAAATGTTCAAGTTGTTTCCAGAAATCTGAGCAATGAGAGGATTTCCGTGCCGAGACTTGCGTCACCATCCCAAGCCACATCATTTGAGGACATAAGCACCCTCCTAAAGGATCATGGAGTTGCCATTTGCGGCTTCTCCAATGCTGGAAGACTCCTGGAAAAGAAGCAGGCAAAACTAGCCCTGGCCTATTCTGACGATGGCATTTATTTCACCGCACACATACCAACGGCAGACGGTGCCGCCCCACGCGCAATGGAAACCAAACATGACGGAGCAGTCTGGCGTGACGATGCCCTGGAAATCCGCATTCAGCCAAAAAGCAAGGGGCCTGTGCATGTGTTTATCGGAAACGCAGCCAGTACGTGCATGGATGGCATTCAGCCGCCAGGCAATATCAAAAACGCAGATTGGATGCCAAATCCGCCATGGCATTTTTCTGCGCGGAAGAGCGTGGACGCGTGGCAGGCCGCTGGATTTATCCCATTCTCATCACTGGACTGCAAAGATGTCCCGTCCCCAGGCAGCACATGGAAAGCAAGTTTCAGCATTGGACGCCCGTCAGGGGTAGGTGCGACACTGTCCCAGTCCAATGCCTCATGCTATCCTGACCCAGACGGATTCCCTGAACTACTCTTTACTGGCACAGTCCAGGCATTGGGGCTGGAGGACATCGGGGATTTTGCTTTAGGACGCCCCCGCCTGGCATTCCATGTAACACAATCTCGTGATCCAGTGGTTAGCATACAGGCACGCCTGCATGATGCGGCAGGCAGGGAAATGGACTGCTGGCGGTTCCGTCTCAATGACCAACTTGACGCCGTGTACATGCCTCCTGAACTGCCAGAGGGAGATTTCTCCATGGTAGTCAATGGAAGCAACAGTCTCGGCATTGAGCTATTCAGGCGTGTTTTCAGTTTCCGCACTGAAAAGAAAAGCTCCCTGAAGATACGAAACTATCCTTATCATCGTTATGCTGAAGTTCATCTGACTGCAAATACAAAGTTGAAAGGAAATGCTTCCATTACGGCACGCCTTTCATTAAACAAGGATGAAAAAACTC
>JAFZZD010000348.1 GCA_017615955.1 Victivallales bacterium | reverse complement strand
CTGGTAATTTCAAACCAAAGGAACAATGAAGACATTCAGATTGAATTTGATTCCAGGCGATGGAATCGGTGTTGATGTGATACATGAAGGCAAGAGGGTGCTGGACAAAGTCGCGCAGATCAGCGGCATGTCATTCCAGTACAATGAATTGCCATGGAGTTGCGAATACTACCTGAAGCACGGCAAGATGATGCCTGATGACGGCATGGATATCCTTAGGGACTGCGATGCCATTCTGCTGGGTGCAGTTGGCTTTCCTGGCGTGCCAGACCACATCTCCTTGCGCCAACTGCTTCTGCCCATCCGCGTACAGTTCGACGAATACGTGAACATGCGCCCCGTGAAAATGCTGCCTGGCCTGCATTCGCCATTGAAGAACGAGAAGATGGACTTCGTTTGCATACGCGAGAACAGCGAAGGCGAATACTGCGGCAAGGGCGAATGGCACAATGAGGACAAGCCAGACGAATCCGTCATGCAGCAGAGCATATTCACCCGCAAGGGCACAGAGCGCATCCTGCGCTACGCTTTCGAATATGCCCGCAAGAACGGCAAGAATAATGTGCTCTCCGCTACAAAGTCCAACGCATTGAACTACTCCATGGTGTTCTGGGACAAGATATTCGAAGAAGTCAGAAAGGACTATCCCGAAATCACATCATCCAAGATGCACGTGGATGCCTTGGCTGGCTATTTCATCATGCATCCAGACCGTCTCCAGGTGGTCGTCGCCAGCAATCTCTTTGGCGACATACTTACTGACCTGGGTTCCGCAATGCTGGGCAGCATAGGCATCTCGCCTTCAGGCAACATCAACCCAGAGGGAACATATCCTTCCATGTTCGAGCCAATCCATGGCTCAGCGCCAGACATCGCAGGCAAGGGCATTGCAAATCCAATGGGCACGTTCTGGGCTATCTCCATGATGCTGGAACATCTTGGCTGCAAGGACGAAGCGAACCTGATTATGAATGCCATGGAGAAAGTGCTCCTTGAAGGCAAGTACCTGACGCAAGACATCGGCGGCAAGGCCACCACCACTGAAATGACAGACGCAATCATCGCGGCCATGAAATAAGACCATGAAACAAGAAGAAATGCAGGACAATGTTGTAACCGTCCAGAAGGACGACATAAAGAAGGGACTTTCCCAACTGGGCGTCAAACCAGGCGACATGATTATGGTGCATTCCAGCCTCAAGTCGCTGGGCTATATTCCTGGCGGGGCGCCTACGATGATCGAGGCCTTGCAGGAGACAGTTGGCAAGGAAGGCATTTTGGCAATGCCCGCTCTAGTGGCATGTGCGGACGGCGGTTCCCGCCCGCCTTTCAACCCTGCAACATCCCCAATCGAGCCTTGGGTCGGAATCATACCAGAGACATTCCGCAAGTTACCTGGGGTGTTGCGCAGCAGCCATCCCACCCATTCCGTATGCGCCTGGGGCAAAAATGCTGCTGATTTCCTTGCTTCCTCGGACCCTGCGGATGTATTCGCCAAGGACGGACCCTGGGGAAAGTTGTTCAACAATGGCGGCAAGATCGTATTCATCGGCGAGGCCATTGGAGGCAACACATTCCTGCACGCCTGCGAGGCATGGATTCTGGGCTATCTGGACGAGGCATTCGCCTGGGTTGAAACACCTGATGGCGGCAAGGAGCAAATGTTCGTCAGCAACTATCCTGGAGGATGCAGAGGCGGCTGGTATAAACTGGGCAGGAACGCTCCCTACTTCAAAAGGCTGCAAGAGCTGGGCGTACCGAAGGCAGTCCAGGTAGGCCGCGGCACAATCACGCTTATGGAAGCCAAGGACTTGTTCCAGGCAATGCAATGCATCTTCAAGGAAGATCCATTCATACTCCTGCACAAGGAAGGCTGCGGGGACTGCGCCCGCATCAGAGGTAAAATCATAGCAAAACAATTAGGCAAATAACCAAATATTATCCACGGATTCACGCAGATTCACGCAGATTAAAAATAATCTGTGAAAATCTGCGTGAATCCGTGGATAATAAAAAAGAGGAGAGTAAAATCATGTCGGATTTCTGCATTGCTGGATTTGGTGAAGTAATGGTGCGTCTCTGCCCCCAGGGCAAGCTGCGTTTCGCACAGGCACTGCCAGGTGATTTGAACGCCACCTTTGGCGGTGGCGAGGCCAATGTATGCGCATCCGTGGCCATGCTCGGCGGCAAGAGCAAGTATCTCACCGCATTGCCCGAAAACATCATTGCAAAGGCGTTCGCCTGTGAGTTAAGGGGCATCGGCGTGGATGTGACGGGCATCCTCTTTTCAAAGACGGGACGTATGGGCATCTACTACGCTGAACATGGCTCCAATATGCGCGGCTCCAATGTGCTGTATGACCGGGACTACTCCACAATCTCCCTGCTGGCGCCAGCAGACTACGACTTTGACGCCATGCTTCAGGGCGTAACACATCTGCATCTGACGGGCATTACCCCATCACTGTCCAAAAACGCATTCGAGAGCACGCTGGCACTTGCGGCAAAGGCAAAGGAAAAAGGCCTCACGATTTCCGTGGATTTGAACTACCGCAAGAAGCTGTGGAACTGGGAGCCCGGCACGGAGAAGAAGGCGCTGGCTGGTAGGTGCATGGAGCAGATTGTAAAGTATGCGGACATCATCATCGGCAATGAGGAGGACGCCTCCGACGTGTTCGGCATCAACGCCAGCAACACCGCCATTGACAAGGGGCAGCTTAACATAGCAGGCTACCAGGAAGTGGCCGCCGCATTGAGCACCAAGTTCCCGCAGGCCAAGTTTGTCGCCATCACCCTGCGCGAAAGCATTTCCGCAGACCACAACAACTGGGGCGGCATGCTTTACGACTGCGCCGCGAAGAAGGCCTTCTTCGCGCCCTTGGCGGAGGACGGCAGCTACGAGCCATACCAGATACGGAACATCGTTGACCGATTTGGCGGAGGGGACAGTTTCTGCGCAGGATTGCTCTTCTCCCTCAACACGCCGGAACTGGCAGAGCCATCAAAGGCGATTCGATTCGCAGTGGCATCCAGCGCATTGAAGCACACTTTCAGCGGCGACTACAACTACGCCACGCGTTCCGAAGTTGAAAACCTCATGAAAGGCTCTGCCTCAGGAAGGGTGCAAAGATGAAAGAGCAATTCCAGAAATTCATGGCGCAATGCCCCGCAATCGCAATACTCAGGGGCATAACTCCAAACGAAACTGAACAGGTCTGCGACGTGCTTTTCAATACGGGAATCCGTCTGCTGGAGATTCCTTTGAACTCTCCTGACGCATTCACCAGCATCAAGCGGGCAGTTCAGCATTGTGGAGACAAGATGATAGTGGGCGCGGGAACCGTGCTGACATGCGAGGATGTGCAGAACGTGCATCACGCGGGTGGCAGTTTCATCGTGTCGCCAAATACAGTGCCAGACGTAATCCGCGCCACAAAACTTGCCGACATGATATCCATACCTGGCTTCTTTACTGCAAGCGAGGGCTTTGTTGCAGAGCAGGCTGGGGCTGACTACCTGAAGCTGTTCCCCGCCATTCTTGGCCCCACCTACGTCAAGGACCTGAAGGCAGTAATCAAAACACCTATTCTTGCAGTTGGCGGCGTAAACATCGACAACATACCTTCCTTCATGAAGGTGTGCGCTGGCGTGGGCATCGGCAGCGCGATTTACAAGGCAGGTAAATCCCTGGCAGCAATCGAAGCAGATGCAAAGGCAATCGTAAAGGCAGTGAAGGCCTAGAAACATCGGAGGTTAAAAATGAAAACTCGTGAAGTCGGTGAAATGAAAACTCGTGACGTCGGTGAATACAAGAATTGTGTTGAATTGAAGAGCGGGGACTTCACCATTGCGGTGACAAGGGACTTCGGTCCCAGGGTGATTGGCGGCTGGATGAAGAGCAGCGACAACATCTTCAACGTGATGGCTCCAACCCCGATGAAGACCGTCAACACTGGCTTCACGCTGTATGGCGGGCATAGACTATGGATTTCGCCTGAGGTGGCGCCTCGCACATACGCGCCTGACAATGCGCCAGTCAAGGTCAAGGCTGTGCCTGACGGCTTTGAATTCAAGGCCGAGCCAGAGGCAATCTCAGGCGTGCAGAAATCCATCAGCATCACAAAGGACGAGAAGAACAGCTTCCTGCTGGAGCACAAGGTCACCAACTGCGGGCAGTGGGACATCACCATTGCGGCATGGGCACTGACAATCATGGCGCCTGGCGGCGTCACCATCATACCACAGTCTCGTGATACAAAACGGGACCCCTTCACGCCAGACCGCACACTTATGCTCTGGCCATATACCAGCACCGCTGACAAACGCCTGTCCCTGGAGGATGAATACATCCTTCTACGCCAAGACAAAAAGGCCACCAGCAATGCAAAAATCGGCTTCTATACGGATGACGGCTGGATTGCATACGTGAACAATGGCGTGGCTTTGGTCAAGTTCATTGACCTGTATGACAGGGACGTGCCATATTCCGACAATGGTTGCAACGTGGAGGCATACACCTGCAAGAACTTCAGCGAAATCGAGACATTGTCCCCGCTGCTGACATTGGCTCCTGGCGATGCCGTCACGCACAACGAAATATGGCAGGCAATCGCAGGTCTTCCTGAAATCAAGGACGCCAGCGATGTCAAGAAATACCTGGCTCCGAAACTGGCGTACTAAGGCAAATGGCAAAGCTCTACATCATAGCCACGCCCATTGGCAATCTGTCAGACGTATCCCAGCGCACTGTCGAGACGCTCAAGTCAGTCTATGCCCTTGCCTGCGAGGACACGCGGCACACTGGCAATCTGCTGCAGCTGCTGGGCATACCGCGCCCGCCCGTCGTGTTCTCCAACCACGAGTACAACGAACGTGGCGTGGCGGGAAAAATCGTTGCATTGCTGGACCAGGGGCACGACGTAGGCATCTGCAGCGATGCAGGCTATCCGCTCATCAGCGATCCAGGCTTTCCAGCCGTGCGTGCGGCAATCCAGGCGGGACACGAGATTGTACCCATACCTGGAGCCAGCGCCGTGCCGCTGGCCCTGATCATGTCGGGTCTGCCCTGTACATCATACACGTTCAAGGGCTTTCCGCCCAAGAAGCCAGGCGCACTGCGCAGGTTTCTGGAACAGGAGGTTGCCATGCCGCACACACTGGTATTCTACGAATCGCCATTCCGCGTGGGCAAGTTCCTAGAGGAGGCAGCGCAAGTGTATGGCGAGCGTCAGGCTGCGGTATGCATGGAATTGACCAAGCAGTTCGAGCGCTGCCAAAGAGGCACTCTGCCGCAGCTGGCACAGGCATTCGCCGAAGGCAAGCAGAAAGGCGAGTTTGTTATTGTAATAGACGGCAACCACGACAAGAAACATAAGAACGAAGAGGAAAACGAGGATGCAATATCTGAAGATGCTGCCCTACCAGGTGCGTGAGGCAATCAAGAACAACACGCCTGTTGCCTTGCCGCTTGGCGTGATTGAGTACCATGCGGAACATCTGCCGCTGGGCACGGACTGCTTCACCTGCATCGAGGCAATACGCCGCGTGGAGGAAAGACACCCTGAACTGGTGGTGCTGCCGCCATTCTACTATGGCTGCGCCTCGCTCGCCGTGGCAAGTCCCGAATCAAAAGGCACCGTGCATGTGGATGGTGCGCACATCATCCCAGTTGCGGAGGATATATTCCGCGGCCTGCTTCGCGTTGGCTTCCGCAACATACACGCCTTCATAGCGCACCAGACCGAGGAATTCACCCAGGGCATGCCAACTGACCTGACATTCCGCTTCGCGGGCAGGCACGTCATCTTCGAGTGGCTGGAAAAGGAGAGTGGCGAAGGCTGGTGGGGCACGGAGAAATTCGCCTCATACTATTCGGGCAACAACAATCCCTTCGCATGGATACAGGTGCATCCAATTCGCTGCGGCGAAAATGGCAAGAAGGTCAAGGGCGACCATGCTGGCAGAACAGAAACCAGCGAGGTGATGAAGATGTATCCTGAACTGGTGGAGCTGGACAGAATCGACGGCTCCCTCTGGTTCGCCCGCGAAGGTAAAAACGCCACCGCTGAATTCGGTGACTTCGCACTGGAATGCGCAGCTCTGGACATAGAGGAATTACTTTTCAAAAAAGGAGACGCAAAATGAAGATTTTGTTGATGGGTGGAACTGGCTGGCTTGGACACAACATCGCCAAGCAGCTTCTGGCTGAAGGCGCAGACTTCACCGTACTTGCACGCGGCAAGAAGCAGACTTTCGCAGATGATATGCCCCAGGGCATCGAGACCATAGTTGCCGACAAGTCGGACGAGACCGCGATGGCAGAGATACTGAAGGCGGGCTACACACACATAATCGACACGGTGCCATCAGTCGCCTCCATCAACAACGTGAAGAAATATGCCCGCAATCTGCATCACTACATCCACTGCAGTTCAACTGGCGGCTATGCGCCGCTGCCCTTCGTGCCATGCGATGAGACGGCGCAGTACGGCGGCTTTGAGGGCTCCAGCGGCTGGGCGCAGAAACGCGTTGTGGACAACCTGGTGCTGAACTACTTCCTTGAGGAGGGCTTCCCCGCCACGGTCATACGTCCCTGCTACATAACTGGGCCAGGCATGCTGCCACTGGACAACCTGGGCGGGCGCCGCCAGGACTTCATCAAGGACATTCTGGATGAAAAGACACTTGATTTGCCAAATGACGGGCAGGCACTGCTGCAGCCAATCCATGTGGAGGATCTGGCAACATCCTTCCTGCTTGCTCTGGCAAAGCCAACCAGCAAGGGCCAGGTCTATAACATCTGCCTGTCCCATGCAGTGCACCTGACGAAATTCATTGAACTGAATGCGGCAGCACTAGGCAAGCAGGCACACATCAATCTGATGCCATTGGAGGAAATGCTGGCGAAATACAAGGGCAATGTCCACGAAACAGGCTTGCGCTTCCTGGCCTGCGACATGTGCTTCACCATTGAGAAGGCACGCTGCCAGCTGGGCTACAATCCCAAGCACACACCAGAAGACGCCATACAGGAAACCGCCATCTGGACCGCCAAATACCAAGGGCTGATCTAAACGCAAAGACGCCTTTTTTAACGCAGAGGCGCAGAGACGCTTTTTTTTAACGCAGAGGCGCGGAGGCGCAGAGACGCAAAAGTTTTATTTTTCTTTGCGTCTCTG
>JAFZZD010000347.1 GCA_017615955.1 Victivallales bacterium | reverse complement strand
TGATGCGCGGTCAATGGCCGCGCAGTTATTAGTTTGCAAAGAGGGGTACTTGCCTTATATTTCGCTTTATTTTTAATGGAGGTATTCCATGATGAAAAAATACAATTATATGATGCGCGTGATGGCATGCCTGCTGTTTTGCATTGCGTACAGCGGCAGCGCATTCTCGCTGTGGCCATTTGGCCCCAAGAAGATCAAGGACAAGCATCCCAGCGAACCAACCTTTGACGAATACAACCAGCCAGACGTAAAACGGAGGCCAGTGCTGGACAAAGCCCCCAAGAAAGAGGACGAGGTTTCCGTTGAACGCCTGGAAATGCTGGCTAAAAACGGCAATCCAAATGCAATGCTGGCATTGGGCAAGATGTATTTCGACGGTCTGGCAGGTCTGAAGCAGAACTACAAGAAGGCATACAAGCTTTTTGAACAAGCAGCGGACCTTGGCAATGGCGTAGCGATGTTCAATATCGGGCTCTGCTACGACGGCGGCTTCCATGTAAAAAAGAACGCAAAGACCGCCATGGAATGGTACATAAAGGCAGCGGACCTGGACGTGCCTGAGGCGCAGGCAAAGGTGGCGGCAATCTCCGAGGCAAACGGGGACTTCAACACCGCATTGTACTACCTGAAATTGCGGGCAGACACGGGCGACATCTACAGCATGAGAAAAACCGCCTTGTTCATACTCAATGGAATGGGCAAGCCAGAAGAGCCATCTCTGGCGGTGGAATACCTGAAGCGTGCATCAGCAAAGGGCGACACACGCTCACAGGTCAGATTGGCAGACTGCTACCAGAGGGGGCTGGGCACGGAACGCAACTATGAGGAAATGCTCAACTGGCTCACCATAGCCTCCCAGGACGGTGACCCGGAGGCGCAGGCCAAACTTGGATACTGCTACCTGAACGGCATTGGTGTTGTAAAGAACACTGACATCGCCGCACGATGGTTCTCCCTTTCAGCTAAGGCAGGCTATCCTCCAGCCCAGGTAGCAATCGGGGACTGCTACATGAAAGGCAATGGCGTGCCTTGCGATGTCACCACAGCCACGGAATACTACCGACTGGCCGCCGAACAGGGCGACTCAGTTGGAGAAGCGAGCCTGGCATTCGCGTATCTGGAAGGCAATGGCGTGAAGAAGGACGTGCAAAAGGCATTCGATTTCATGAAAAAGGCAGCCTCAAAGGGACTGCCCCAGGCGCAGACGCAAATGGGCATATTCCACGAGGAAGGCATTGGCACGCAGAAGGACTATGTAGAGGCCGTGCGCTGCTACCGCGCAGCAGGGGACGAGCCAATCGCACTGGAGAGGCTTGGCATTTGCCTGGCTCTTGGCCGTGGCGTGACAAAGGATCTCAAGGCGGCAAAGGAAGCTCTGCAAAAGGCAATTGGACTTGGCAACAACGATGCCAAAGTGAGCTATCATAAGCTGTTTGACAAGCAATAGTTTAGTGAGGTTTTCAGACAATGGACGCAGACAGAAAAATAACTGTACGCGACTTCCGCAAAATGAAGCAAAAGGGCGAGAAGATAGTCACCGTCACTTCGTATGACGCACTTTTCGCAAAAATAGCGGACGAAGCAGGCTTCCACCTGCTGCTGGTGGGCGATTCGGCGGGCAACACCGTTCTTGGCTACAAGAACACCATACCCGTCACTCTGGAGGAGTCGCTTATGCTGACAGCCGCCGTTGCACGCGGCGCAAGGCACGCCATGGTCATTGGCGACATGCCCTTCATGAGCTACCAGTGCAACCAGGA